>NZ_JAOTGL010000015.1:0-51513 GCF_044427045.1 Streptococcus sp. 2022WUSS135 | reverse complement strand
TTATAATCATCAACGATTTCAAGAACGCAACAACGGCCTTGCCCCTCTTGAAATGAGGAACAAGGCCGTCGCCTAATCTTTTATTATTTCATTGTCCACTTGACAGGGAGCAGTTCATGTTCTAGGCTAGTTTTGTTATCTGATTATCATTTGTTTTGTGTAAATTAATACTCAATGAAAATCAAAAGTAGCCTAGGAAACGAAGCCGAAGATAGAACTCTGTTACTTTCTTATTTCAAGGTAACAGGCTGAAAACCTCCACTGGAGCTTTTCACTCATCAAGGCAAGTTGACAACGGTTATTTTTGGTTTTCGAAGAGTATAAAAGCAGATAATTTCAGGGATTTAATATGTTTGAGTGGATGAAGACAGGAATCTATAATAAAGTAGTTGATGTTTCAAAATAGTCAAAATGATTGACTATTTTTCTTTTTTTGGTAAAATAGTAAAAAATATTGACTAACATGATTACAGGAGGAAGTCGTTGTGAAAATTGTTGTTGTTTTGAATACTAGTAGACCAGAGGCTTTTAGTAAGGTAGTTGTGCTCACTGAGGAGGGGGAAGGATGATGGAAGTTGAGAAAAGGAGTAAGGATTATGCTCGTATGTTTGACCAGCAAGTCGGTCTTTATGAAGACTATGCTCGTGGACATGGACTCAATGCAAAATGCTTATCCATTCTCATGTGGATTTATTATAATCCCGGAGGTGTGACGCAAAACTGGGTCAGCAAGAAGACCTATTCAAGCAAACAAGTTGTCAATGCTACTGTAAAGAAATTTTTGGATGGTGGCCTGGTAGTTTTTGAGGAGAATCTAGCAGATAAGCGACATAAGAAAATTAAATTGACAGAGGAGGGGCAACAATTTGCTAGTCGCATTTTGGACCCCTTAGAGGAGGCGGAAAATAAGGCGCTGTCTCAACTCAGTCAGGAGGAACAGGAGCTTATGCTAGGATTAATTCAGCGCTACAGTCAGAGTCTCATGGCTATTTTAAAAGGAGAAAATGATGATTGATTATCAAAATGTATCCCTGATCTGTAAGGTTAGCGGACCAATCTTGAAAAATTTGACCTTTGATATTCAAGAAGGGGAATTCTTTGTCTTAATTGGACCGAGTGGTAGTGGAAAGACAACTACGTTGAAATTGATTAACCGTCTAATTGAGCAGACCGAGGGAGAGGTTTTTTTTCAAGGTAAGCGACTTAAGGATTTCGACCTGCGTGAATTACGTTTGGAGACAGGTTATGTTCTTCAGCAGATAGCCCTTTTTCCAAATATGAGGGTAGCTGAAAATATTGCTCTTATTCCTGAAATGAAAGGTTTGGGCAAGGAAGAAACCTTGACGAGGACGAGAGAGCTCTTGACCAAGGTTGGCTTGGAACCAGACAGCTATCTGGATCGTTTGCCCAAGGACTTGTCTGGGGGAGAAAAACAGCGGGTTAGCATTCTGCGGGCCATCATTGCAAATCCAAAGGTCTTGCTCATGGACGAACCTTTCTCAGCTCTAGATCCAATCAGTAAGGCTCAGTTGCAGGACTTGATTAAGGAGTTACATGAGGAATTCAAGATGACAACGGTTTTCGTTACTCATGATATGGATGAGGCGGTTAAATTGGCGGATCGCATCTGTCTCATGCAAGATGGACAAGTTGTGCAATTAGGAAGTCCTGATGAATTGAGGAATCATCCTGCCAATGATTTTGTCAAGGAATTTATCAGAGCTCGAGGAGGTATGTAATGAACCTATTTGAAACCTTTATAGAACGCAAGGATGAGTGGGGAATCGCTCTTTTTGAACACCTTCGCATCTCCCTTCTAGCTTTGATTATTGCGATTGCAATTGCAGTACCTTTGGGACTGATTCTATCTAGTAAAAAACGCTTGACTGAGTGGAGTCTGCAAATAACAGGTATCTTCCAAACTATTCCATCCCTTGCTTTGCTTGGTCTTTTCATTCCTTTTATGGGAATTGGAACCTTGCCAGCAGTAGTAGCACTCGTTATTTATGCTATCTTTCCTATCTTGCAGGGGACATTGACAGGCCTTGGAGAAATCGACCCTTCTCTGGAAGAAGCAGCAACCGCTTTTGGTATGAATAAATGGGAGAAGTTGAAAAAATTTAAGTTAGCTCTTGCCATGCCTATTTTGATGTCAGGGATTCGGACGGCTTCCATTATGATTATCGGAACGGCGACTCTGGCAGCCTTGGTGGGGGCTGGGGGTCTAGGCTCCTTTATTCTACTTGGAATTGACCGCAATGATTCAGCCCTGATTTTGATTGGTGCGGTATCGTCGGCTGTCCTTGCAGTACTTTTCGGTTACGGAATTCGTCTGTTGCAGGATAAGAAACCCAAGACAATTTTGTTGGCTCTATTGGTGACTTTATTTACTGTTGGAGCTAGTTATGTTCCCATGCTTAATTTTTCCACAAAACAGTTGGTCATTGCAGGGAAGCTCGGTGCAGAACCTGAAATTCTCATCAATATGTATAAGTTGTTGATTGAAGACCAGACAGACATCAAGGTGGAGATAAAACCTAATTTCGGAAAGACTAGCTTCCTTTATGAGGCACTCAAATCAGGTTCTATTGATATTTATCCTGAATACACAGGGACCATTACAAGTACTCTTTTGAAAAATTCATCAATGGATTTATCTACTAATTCTGATGAGGTTTACACTTATGCCAAAGAGGCGATTTTGGAGCAGGATGGCTTGGTTTACCTGGCACCAATGACTTTCCAGAATACCTATGCTTTGGCTGTAACGGAAGATTATGCTCAGAAAAATGGGATTGAAAAGATTTCGGATTTGGCAAAAGTGCAACAGACAGCTGTCGCAGGCTTCTCTTTAGAGTTTAATGACCGCGAAGATGGTAATATCGGTCTAAAAAATCTGTACAATCTCCAACTTAATGTCAAGACCATGGAGCCAGCCCTTCGTTATGAAGCTATTAAAAACGGAGATGTGCAGATTGTTGAAGCCTTCTCGACAGACAGCAAGGTGGTCACTTATAAGCTGAAAATCTTAGAAGACGACAAACAGCTCTTCCCACCCTACCAGGCCGCTCCGCTATTGTCCAAAGAAACCCTAGAAAAATACCCTGAGTTGGAGCAAGTCCTAGGGGTCTTGGCAGGCAACATCTCGACCGAGGAAATGACCCAGATGAACTATGCGGTCGATGTGGAAGGCAAGTCGGCAGAGCAAGTGGCGAGGGAATATTTGGAACGAGAAGGATTGTTAAAATAGGAGAACATCATGTCACATCAACTAGATAACGCTAAAAATCTTTACCTTCGTGGCATTCGGGACGGGGAAATCAAGGAAGTTCATGAAAACTATATGGGTGCCAGTTATACCCAGCACAGTACGGGTGTGCCTGATGAGAAAGAGGGCTTTTTCAAACGCAATCCCAAGCGGGAAATCACCATTGTGCGTGCCATTGAGGACGGGAATTTTGTCTTTGTCCATGTTCACCAGAAACTCTATGACGGTGAAGCTGAGTGGGTGACGGCGGACATCTTCCGTTCGGATGAAAATGGTCGTATTGTTGAACATTGGGATGTTATCGATGCCTATCCAAAAAACATTGGTGAAACAGACCCGATTTACGCAGACTTTGAGCTGACTGACCCGGACAAGACTGAGGACAACAAGAAAATCGTCCGTCGTTTCTTGGTCGATGTCCTTCAAAATGGGGAAATTGAGAAGTTTGACGACTATGTAGCGGCAGACCTGATTCAGCACAACCAAGAAATCGCCCAAGGCGGTGCGGCCTACAAGGACTATCTGGTAGAGAATCAAGTCAACTACGACTTCGTCTTTAAGGTGATGGGACAGGGTGACTATGTCGTGGCTTATTCGAAAGTCTGGATTGCAGGTCAAGACTACGCCCACTTTGACATCTACCGCCTCAAAGACGGAAAGATTGTTGAGCACTGGGACAACAAAGAAGTCATGCCAGACAAAAAAGACTTGACCAATTTAGGGAAGTTTTAATCCATTAAATGATGAAAGTAGGCATATGCTTTTGTTAATGCCATTAAGTTAACTGGTAGTTGGAAATACTTTGTTTGTAACAGTCATAGAGGTCAGATTTGGAGTGTAAAACACAAACCGTGGAAATGTGCTCTGCAAATCCTATTTAATCTTTGAGGCTGCGCGAAAAGACTTAAAATATAGAAAATAGCTTAGAATTACGTCGTCAAAAACGTTGATTTTAAGCTATTTTTGTTTGTTCAAATTTTAATTGAAGCGGGAAACGAGCGTAGCTTCCGTCAAACAGTCTGTGGGGGAGCGTTGAAAGTTTGAAATAAAGCAAACATAGTGTATCTATAAAATGAAATCCTTTTTACACGTAATGCTATGTGCAAATCAAAGGGGAATTTGAAAAATTCTAGAAAAAATTTAAAAATATACATTTAGAAATATATTAAATTTTATATTTGTTAAGTTCAGAATGCTTATTCTATAAGGCTTCTAAAGAATGGCTTTTGGGTGAAATAATAGTATTAGTCTTCAAACGAATAAAAATACAGATAAAACAGGAAAAATATTCACTTTAAAAGCAAGTTTATTTCTTTAAAAAACGCATAAAACCTTGACAAATTTGAAGATAGGGTGGTAAAATAAACAAGCTAGTAGTGAATGGCATTTAATAATTATAGTTTTAAGTTATCTTTTTATAAATTTATAAAACTGTCCTAAAGTGAGGCAAACTGTAGAAATAGTTTGAAGTATCAATGTCAGTTGCTCTGGTTATGTTTTTTAATAAAGAAGGAGATCGTTAACATGGAACGAAAACGACCGAAAAAATTTGATTGGTACAATGCCAAGCAACGTTTTTCAATTCGTAAGTATCATTGTGGAGCCGCAAGTGTATTACTTGGGGTATCGCTTGCTTTGTCAGGAGGTATGGAAGTTTCAGCATTGACGATGGATACAGCGCCATCAAATTCTGTTGCTGAGACAATAAGTTTATCTACTGATAAAACGGAGGTATCCACTGATGCAACAACATCAACAGATACGACTGCAACAGATGCTGTGTCCTCTAAGGATGTGGTAGAGCGTGCAACAAAAATTGACTATACAGTTGAATATCAAGATGAAACTGGTACTGCTGTAGCTACAGTAGCCAAATCAGTTTCCTTGACTACAAAAGACCCTATTGCGATTGCAGTTGTGACTGAGACAGCCGAGCTACCGAAAGGGTATCAACTAGCAGCCAATGAAGTGGCAACGATTAATTCTGGAGTAGTAGAAGGAGGAAGTACAAAAATTGTTTTCAAAGTTGTGAAGCAAGCAGCGGAGACAGCAAGCGTAACAACCTCAACTTTACCAATTGATACTGCAATCTCAACGTCATCAGCTGTACCAGCTGAATTTAAAGCAAGGGCAGCTACAGAGCCAGCAACTATTGAAGACGTAAAACATCTTTTAGCCCAAGTGTCATCTGAAGCGGCAGTTCTTGCCTCACAGGGTGAGAGATTGGTTGCAAAAACTGAATCTAATAATTCATTGCTAAAAACTGTAGTGACAAATGCTCGTTTGGTAGCTAATCAGTCAGAAGTATTACTGGCAAATTCAGCCGCAACGGTTGAACAGTTGTATAAACAGATTGATTCGGTTCGTACAAACGTAGAAGCACTAGCTGTGGAATTGCGCAAATTTAGTCCAGATGGTGTCATCACGGCTCAATTAGGTGCAACAGCCCTTGCGGACCCTGTGGAAGTTTTAAATCGTCCATCTGATTGGAAGAATGGCATCAAGTCAGTTACGTCTCAATATATTGGTAAAGACTCAGAAGGCTTAGATATGGTCAAATGGGTGATTACCCATGATTCCAAATCTAAGTGGCATTGGCAGTATATGGTAATTGCTACTAGTGATAAGTTTAACAATACTGCTGGTGGGGGTGATATCAATATTACATCTGGTGCTTCAGATTTGAAAGTTTATGATGCTCAAGATCGTTTGGGCTATATTAATTTTGATGGTGAACTGGCTAAATATTTTGGAAATAGAGGTGGCAACGCCTTTGCTCCAAATGAAAAACCATCCAAAGGAGCTGGAGCGAACAGAATTATTTTGAAAGATTCATCTTGGCGTGATGTAACTGCTCCTAACTATATCATTGAAGTAATTACTCATGGTTCAAATCACACTCTATATGTTAGGACAGCGGCATCTCGAACAGAACTAGATACTGAGCAAGATATGAGAGACTCCTCAGCTATTAAAAACCCTGACTGGGATGATACTCTAACCCGTTTAACTCAAGAGCAACGTTATGGAGATAGAAAAATCATCACTGATGACGGTTTCTTGAAGGGTGCTGGTCCGATAGAAGAAAATACACCATCGACAGCTACCAATAAGCACGACATCTTTATCTTCAATAAGACACCAATTAAGACAGTTGATAGCTCTAATAAGCCAGATGGTTTGGATAAGGTAAAAATCGCTGACTTAGTAGATCCAGAAGGTATTAAGTCTGTCGAAGTTAACCAACCAAGTTCATTAGGTTATTCAGTAGACAAAGACGGAAACGCATACGGTACTGCTTCTGTAGACAAACTTGGTTATTATTCTCGCGGACTGAAAGTGACAGATAATAAGGACAATGTAACCGATGTCCTTTCCAACAATAAATACATGACCTATGTTTTGGATACTGCCGTTAAAGGTACTGTAATCAAAGAAGACTGGGAAGGTGTCACTGAAAGCGATATTCTAAGCCAAGTAGAAGTCAATACAGGTGGTGTAGCTAACGTAGCAGAAGGCAAGGGGTACCGTAAAGTTCTCTTGAAGAATGAGAATGAAGATTTGTCTAAACTTAAAGCCGGTACTTATGTATTTACAGTCAGAGTTGTTACAGATTCTAACGTCTACAAAGAGGAGGAAGTCACTGTCATTGTGAAAGCCACTGTAAGTACAGTTGAAATTACTGACTTTAAAGAAGGTGACAGAAGTGTTGAGCTTGTTCCAAAATCTGACGTTGACCAAATCTTTGTCGGAGTTCAAGGGAAATCTGTTAAATTAGTGAAAAAGCCAGATGGAACTTATGTGGCGGAGGAAAATGCGGCGAATGTCACTGTATCAACTAATCCAAAAACAGGAAATATCACTCTAACCTTACCAGATGGAAAAACTTTTGCGGCAAGAGATCGTGTTGTTACTCGTGCTGAAAAGCAAGATCCTACCGAGCTAGATGGCTATGTTAGATCTCCAGAAGTAGAGAAATTTGCGACTGCCTTGAGCAATGTTGTAAAAGCAAAGCCAAACTATCCAGTCACAAATGTCGTTCCAGGTACTCCAGCTATCTCAACACCTACATTTACAGATGCAAGCGGTCGACCAGTAGCAGCTCCAAAGAATGCAACTTATGAAATTCCATCAGATTTCAAAGTTCCAGAAGGATATACTGCAAAGATCAACCCAACGACAGGCGTTGTAACAGTTACAGTTGCTAATGGCACGACAGTTGAAAGCATTGAAGTACCAGTTAAGGTGACTTATGAAGATAAGACTGTGGAGAATGCGAAAGCTAAGTTCCAATTAGACACAGATGGTGACGGTATGCCAGATGTGACCGATAAGGATGATGATAATGATGGTATTCCGGATACAGAGGATAAAAATCCTAAGAAAGCAACGAATACAGTTATTACAGCAGATGATGCTACAGTAACCGAAGGTCAACCAGTTAAACCAATCCCAGTGACTGTAACATCTGATAATCCAAAGGCAACAGTTAAAGTAACAGGCTTGCCAGATGGTCTCACATTTGATCCAAATAAAGGAGAAGTCACAGGAACTCCTAAGAAGATTACAAATTGGGGCAAAGATGAAGAGAAACGTGATTTCACTGTAACAGTTGAAGCTAAGGATGATAAAGGTAATCCGATTGTCGACAAAGACAATAAACCAGTAATCAAAACCATTACAATTACTGTTCAACGCGATACAGATGGCGATGGTATGCCAGATGTGACCGATAAGGATGATGATAACGACGGTATTTCAGATGAAGTCGAAAAAGAAAAAGGTACTGATCCAAAAGTTCCGAACGCTGGTGTAACAGTAACACCTAAAGATGTTCTTGAAGGTCAACCAGTTCCGGATGGCACTCAAGTTGTCAAACCAGAATCACCTAAGACAGTAATCACACCATCTGAGCCAGTCAACGGCGTATCAGTAGATGGCAATGGTAACCTTGTAGGCACACCAAAAGTAGACGATTGGGGCAAAGACGAAGAAGAACGTGGAATCACTATCCCAGTCACTGTTACAACAGATGGCGAATCTAAAGTAATTGATGTTCCAGTTACAATCCAACGCGATACAGATGGCGATGGTATGCCAGATGTGACTGATACTGATGATGACAACGATGGCATCTCAGATGAAGTCGAAAAAGAAAAAGGTACCGATCCAAAAGTACCGAATGTGGGCATAGCAGTAACGCCTAAAGATGTTCTTGAAGGCAAACCAGTTCCGGATGGCACTCAAGTTGTCAAACCAGAATCACCTAAGACAGTAATCACTCCATCTGCCCCAGTCAACGGCGTATCAGTAGATGGCAATGGTAATCTTGTAGGTACACCAAAAGTAGACGATTGGGGTAAAGATGAAGAAGAACGTAAGATCACTATCCCAGTTACTGTTACAACAGATGGCGAGTCTAAAGTAATTGATGTTCCAGTTACAATCCAACGTGATACAGATGGCGATGGTATGCCAGACGTAACCGATAAAGATGATGATAATGATGGTATTCTAGATACAGAAGATCCAGCTCCAAAGGATCCAACAAAACCTAATACAGGTGTAACCGTAACGTCTAAAGATGTTCTTGAAGGCAAACCGGTTCCAGATGGTACTCAAGTTGTCAAACCAGAATCACCTAAGACGGCAATCACACCATCTGCTCCAGTCAACGGCGTATCAGTAGATGGCAATGGTAACCTCGTAGGCACACCAAAAGTAGACGATTGGGGCAAAGATGAAGAAGAACGTGAAAACATTATCCCAGTCACTGTTACAACAGATGGCGAATCTAAAGTAGTTAATGTACCAGTCACCATTCAACGCGATACAGATGGCGATGGTATGCCAGATGTGACTGATACTGACGATGACAACGATGGTATCTCAGATGAAGTCGAAAAAGAAAAAGGTACTGATCCAAAAGTTCCGAATGTGGGCATATCAGTAACACCTAAAGATGTTCTTGAAGGTCAACCAGTTCCGGATGGCACTCAAGTTGTTAAACCAGAATCACCTAAGACAGTAATCACTCCATCTACTCCAGTCAATGGTGTATCAGTAGATGGCAATGGTAACCTCGTAGGCACACCGAAAGTAGACGATTGGGGCAAAGATGAAGAAGAACGTGAAATCACTATCCCAGTCACTGTTACAACAGATGGCGAATCTAAAGTAATCGACGTACCAGTTACGATCCAACGCGACACAGATGGCGACGGTATGCCAGATGTGACTGATACTGACGATGACAACGATGGCATCTCAGATGAAGTCGAAAAAGAAAAAGGTACCGATCCAAAAGTACCGAATGTTGGTGTGACAGTAACGCCTAAAGATGTTCTTGAAGGTCAACCAGTTCCAGATGGCACCCAAGTTGTCAAACCAGAATCACCTAAGACAGTAATCACTCCATCTGCTCCAGTCAACGGCGTATCAGTAGATGGCAATGGTAACCTCGTAGGCACACCAAAAGTAGACGATTGGGGTAAAGACGAAGAAGAACGTAAGATTACTATCCCAGTTACTGTTACAACAGATGGCGAATCTAAAGTAATTGACGTTCCAGTTACAATCCAACGCGACAAAGATGGCGACGGTATGCCAGATGTGACTGATACTGATGATGACAACGACGGTATTACTGATGAAGTAGAGAAGGAAAACGGCACCGATCCTAAGTCTCCTAATACAGGTGTAACAGTATCACCTAAAGATGTTCTTGAAGGTCAACCGGTTCCAGATGGCACTCAAGTTGTCAAACCAGAATCACCTAAGACAGTAATCACTCCATCTACTCCAGTCAACGGTGTATCAGTAGATGGTAATGGTAATCTTGTAGGTACACCAAAAGTGGACGATTGGGGCAAAGACGAAGAAGAACGTAAGATCACTATCCCAGTTACTGTTACAACAGATGGCGAGTCTAAAGTAATCGACGTTCCAGTTACAATCCAACGCGACACAGATGGCGATGGTATGCCAGATGTGACTGATAAGGATGATGATAACGACGGTATTACTGATGAAGTAGAGAAGGAAAACGGCACCGATCCTAAGTCTCCTAATACAGGTGTAACCGTAACGCCTAAAGATGTTCTTGAAGGTCAACCAGTTCCGGATGGCACCCAAGTTGTCAAACCGGAATCACCTAAGACAGTAATCACTCCATCTGCTCCGGTCAATGGCGTATCAGTAGATGGCAATGGTAACCTTGTAGGCACACCAAAAGTAGACGATTGGGGTAAAGACGAAGAAGAACGTAAGATCACTATTCCAGTTACTGTTACAACAGATGGCGAATCTAAAGTAATTGACGTTCCGGTTACAATCCAACGCGACACAGATGGCGACGGTATGCCAGATGTGACTGATACTGACGATGACAACGATGGCATCTCAGATGAAGTCGAAAAAGAAAAAGGTACTGATCCAAAAGTACCGAACACTGGCGTGACAGTAACACCTAAATCGACCGAAACTAAGTCAACGAAATCTACGACAGCTCAACTACCAAATACAGGTGAAACAAGCACTGTTGCAGTTTCAGCTCTTGGTGTAGGCATGTTGATTGCAACACTTGCCTTTGCAGGTAAGCGTCGTAAAAAAGGTGAAGAATAATTAGGTTTAAGAACCCATAATCTCCACTTTTAAATATACAAAACAACCTCCGAGATTTATTCTTGGAGGTGGTTTGTTGTACGAATAATCACCCAAATAACGAGGTATCTATCCAATCACTCCCTTCTTCAGTATACTGTTAGAAAAAACAAAACTGGAGGGTATTTTGATGTCACCCCCTCTTCTGCGGAGATTGAAAGAGTTGGCTTGAATGAACAAGAATTTTTGCTATTATATAAAGGTTTTTGATAATAAAAAATAACTTAGTTAAATGGTGAAAAAGATGTTGGATAGGTAGCTTGTTGAGGAGAAATAACCTCATTTTTACTGTAAAATAAGACTCAATTCCTTGGGGGTGAGATGCTATTCTTAGAAAATTGTAAATATCATAAAAACACGCTGAAGAAATTATAGACCTATATAATAAATACATGTATTTTTTGTTGGAATGGCACGCTTGATTTGTGATAATGTTAGCTTTTCATAAAGTGCTGTGATATAATCAGTTGTGTATTGATAACTTATCTTGTGCAGTTGCGACTTAGCATAAGAGGAATTAATGAGGAAAAAAAGTGAAAAAAAATAAAATTAAATTATATTCAGCGCTCATATTAACAAGTCTTGTGACAGTAGACATTAGTAGTGGTTGGAACATTAGTGCTGAAATTATAAAACAAGTACTTACCTTGGAAAATGCAATAAAGATTTCAGAAGGGAAAATCACATTAGAAAATCGTCAAGTAGACTCTCTTTTACTTGGTAGTGATATTCTGCCAGATAATGATAATGATGGTGATGGTTTAGCAAATAAAGAAGAAATCTATACCTATGAGAAAGACAAAACTACTTATTTCGGTTATTATAGTCATCCATTTCTTAAAGACAGTGATGGTGATGGTTTTTCAGATGGCACGGAGCGGACGGTTACTGATTCCCATCCTCAATTGACAGATCCCTTGAAATGGGATGTTACGTCTAGAGAGATGGCCATGTTTATGGAATTGGCTTATAGAGACGATGATTATATAAGAAAGGTACTAGATCCACTACAGCCACTTGATACTCTTTATGATGGTAGACAAGAGTATGCTATGATGCATAAGGAACTCTCTCCATACTGGCGAATGGTAAGAACTTTCCATGAAAATAATGGATTTGATGCAGTTTTGTTCGAGACGACTTCTAATTATCCATTTATCAATGCTGGTGAAGTGCAAGTCCTTGCAATTAGGGGTACAAAAGGAACTTCCGATGTGGATGATGATCTTAGTATTTTCTTTGCAACAAATCCCAAACAGGCAAATAGTATTGAAAGATTGATGGATCAGCTTCAGCAGTCCACACAAATCAATAATTTGTATTTGACAGGACATTCTTTAGGTGGTTATCTTGCGCAACGTGGCTTTATTTATGCTAATCAAAAGAACTATGATTGGGCAAAAAAATCCTACACATTTAATGCCCCAAAAATAAAAGGCCTTGTTAGCAATCTCAATGGTATTGCTGCAATAGGAGACCAGCTGACAAATGAAGGAAAATCGATTCATTATGCAACAGATAATGATACTTTAATTACTAATGGTGTTGGGCATTTTTCTGGCACAAAATTTGTTGGTAAATCCGTGGCGGGGCACGGTTCTAGATCTTTCTTAGAACCGTTAATGAATGGGCAATATGACTTTACAACGGGGGACAAGAAAAGCATTAATGAGACAGGTTACATTGATCCCAAATTAGCTAATTTATATTATTTTACATTGCCAGAAGCAAATGTCTATGAACCAATTTTTTCTGATGAAGAAATTTTTGAGGGAGAAGAAGTAGATTTTAATGATAATCTTACCAATTCTAAGGACCTCCCTAATACTATAACTATACAAGATATTACTCCAAAAGGCACTGTTAATACGAATAAAGAGGGAGATTATCTTGCAACTGTACAAGTTTTGTATTTTGACAATAGCTATGATGTACTGCAAATTCCTGTAAAAGTGCATAAGAAAGACTATCCTGCCTCTCTAAGTGTAGCCCTTCCTGAAGCTGTCATTATGGAGAAAGAAATCCCTTTTGATACCCTTTATCAAGACGATCCCACACTTCCAGTTGGTCAAGAGTTCGAGCAAGTTGCCGGTGTAACAGGAAAAACCAATGTGATTAGTATTGGAGACCAGACGACAGAGGTCATTACCACTGCCAAAGTAGATCGCATTGTTAGAGTTGGTACGAAGTTAGCAGCTGCTCAGAGTGCAGACCTTGCCGAAGCTGTTATCACGGAGAAAGAAATCCCTTTTGATACCCTTTATCAAGACGATCCCACACTTCCAGTTGGTCAAGAGTCTGAGCAAGTTGCCGGTGTAACAGGAAAAATCAATGTGATTAGTATTGGAGACCAGACGACAGAGGTCGTTACCACTGCCAAAGTAGATCGCATTGTTAGAGTTGGTACGAAGTTAGCAGCTACTCAGAGTGCAAACCTTGCCGAAGCTGTTATCACGGAGAAAGAAATCCCTTTTGATACTCTTTATCAAGACGACCCTACTCTTCCAGTTGGTCAAGAGTTTGAGCAAGTTGCCGGTGTAACAGGAAAAACCAATGTGATTAGTATTGGAGACCAGACGACAGAGGTCATTACCACTGCCAAAGTAGATCGCATTGTTATAGTTGGTACGAAGTTAGCAGCTGCTCAGAGTGCAGACCTTGCCGAAGCTGTTATCACGGAGAAAGAAATCCCTTTTGATACCCTTTATCAAGACGATCCCACACTTCCAGTTGGTCAAGAGTCTGAGCAAGTTGCCGGTGTAACAGGAAAAATCAATGTGATTAGTATTGGAGACCAGACGACAGAGGTCGTTACCACTGCCAAAGTAGATCGCATTGTTAGAGTTGGTACGAAGTTGGCAGCTGCTCAGAGTGCAGACCTTGCCGAAGCTGTTATCACGGAGAAAGAAATCCCTTTTGATACCCTTTATCAAGACGACCCTACTCTTCCAGTTGGTCAAGAGTCTGAGCAAGTTGCCGGTGTAACAGGAAAAACTAATGTGATTAGTATTGGAGCCCAGACGATAGATGATGTTCGAGAGGTTGCTGCTGGTTCATTAGACTTGGTTTCTACATCTGACTTAGGGGAATCTCGGGAGTACACTGCTAAAAATAAGGTAATTAATGGTACAAATACAGATGATGTTCCAAAACCTAAGAGACTTCCTCAAACCGGAGAAAATAAAGGGAGCTTACAGACTTTTTTCGCAGTAGTTGGTATCGCAATGATTAGTGTTTTGGTTTATGTTAAGAATCAAAAAAATCTGATTTTCTCGAAATTAAAACAAAAGATGTAGAACACTGTAAATCCTTTTTGTATCAGCAAGTCGTGCTAATACTAAAGATCTAATGATTCAGTCAACTGAAATGGATTAAAGATTATTTGTTAAGTAGGAAAAGTTCCAGAATTAAATCGTAATTTTGGGACTTTTTTTCAATATACTCCATTATTGGGCGGTACAGATTATCCGTTGTCAACTTGCATTGATGAACCCTGGTTCTATCTTTAATTTTGTTTTTAAGGCTACTTTTGATGTTTATTGAGTAGAATATGAGAGTGTGGCAATCATATATTCCTTTTTGGTACGTCGGGGATGAAGTGAAAGTTCTTTGTGGCATCTGCTATTGGTATTGGTGAACCCAAAATAGACTTTTAAGCCTGACTACTGTGAGGCGGCGGATTAAAACGACTCCCTAACTGTTTCAATCAGTCAAGGCGTGTTCAAACAATCCACTGGAGTTTTTCACTCGTCGAAGTAGTAAAATAGAAACTAAATGATGATACAATCAGTATTCTCTCAAAAAATTAACTTGATTAGCGACAAACTATTTCTTACAGAAAAGTACTTTACTTGGGAATGTTTGTATATTTATACGTAATTTTAAGTAATATGGTACAATAAGAGCAGAATAAATAAAAGTAGGAAGTCTTATGAAATTACCACGTTTTGGCGTTGAGGAATGGCTGAATGTCCATGAAAATAGCGCGATTTATGATATAGCTGGGGTGTCCATTTCTTCATTGACTTTGGAGGAACTGTTTACCTTGTCGGGCACCAATCCTGAGGATTTTTATGAGAAATTGCAGGGAACCAAGCTCAACTATGGCTGGATAGAAGGTTCGCCAGCATTTAAAAAATCGGTCAGTCAACTCTATACAGGCGTCAAGCCAGAACAAATTCTCCAGACCAACGGGGCAACAGGGGTCAACTTGTTAGTTCTTTATAGTTTGATTGAACCAGGAGACCATGTCATTTCCCTTTATCCGACCTACCAACAACTCTACGATATTCCAAAGTCCTTGGGAGCGGAAGTAGATTTGTGGCAGATTGAGGAGGAAAATGGCTGGTTGCCAGACTTGGAAAAACTGCGTCAGCTCATTCGTCCTAACACTAAGATGATTTGCGTCAACAATGCCAATAATCCAACTGGTGCTGTCATGGATAGGACTTATTTGGAAGAATTGGCGGAAATTGCTGGTGAAGTTGGAGCTTACATTCTATCGGATGAAGTCTATCGTTCCTTTTCTGAGCTGGATGTGCCATCTATTATAGAAGTCTATGATAAAGGAATTGCTGTAAATAGCTTATCCAAGACCTACTCCCTGCCAGGTATTCGCATTGGTTGGGTGGCTGCCAATCTTGAAGTGACAGATATATTGAGAGATTATCGGGATTACACTATGATTTGTGCAGGTGTCTTTGACGATCTGGTGGCTCAATTAGCTTTGGCCCATTATCAAGAAATTCTAGAACGAAATCGGCGTATTTTAGAAGAAAATCTAGCAATTTTGGACCAATGGATTGAGAATGAACCCCTCGTTTCCTATATCCGCCCAGCGGTTGTTTCGACCAGCTTTGTCAAGATTGCAGTAGATATGCCCATGGAAGATTTTTGCTTGCAACTTCTGCAGGAATACGGTGTTCTCCTAGTTCCTGGTAATCGATTTGAACGTGACGGCTATGTCCGTCTAGGTTTTGCCTGTGAACAAGATATTCTAATCAAAGGATTAGAAAAACTATCCCAATTTTTAAGAAGATTTGATAAAGAAAACTAGCTCAGTGGTTGAGCTAGTTTTCTTTATTTTCAGCTGTATTTCTTTTGAAAAGTTTCCGCCAATCTGGTAGAGAGATTTCAGGGCTTGGAATGGAGGTGCTAATATTGTCCCTCCAAATTTGGTAGCGGGTGTCAAAGAGTAGCCGAATGAGTTTGTCCATCATCTCAGCTTCTTCTGGAGCTACTTCTTTTCTCAGTCGATCAATTTCTTGTAATTTCTGTAGGGGATTTACCGTGATGTCGCTAAAACGTTCAATTCCTGCTTTGATGAAAATGCCGAAAAATAAATCGAAGAAGTTTCGTAATTCATCGTCTGTTAAACTAGCCGTCCAAGTTTTTAAGGCTTGGTCTGTTTGTAGGCTATCGCTGGTCAGGGCAGGGGCTAGTTTGAAGTCGCTTCCGTCAACCTCCCAAGAAAAACTGATGTGTTGTAGAATGCCGAGGGTATTACTCTGAACGATTTGAGCATTTTCTGGTGTTTCTAACATCATACCGACAATTGAATTCTGGGGAATGACAGGGAAAATCCGTTGGTGAATAGCTTGGTAACTAGGTGCTTCCAAGTGTTTTTTGTGTAAGCCAGGTGAATCAAAGGGATAGATAGCTAGGATTCTATCCTGTTGGTCTGTAGCTTGCTGGCATGCTGCATAGAGGGCTAAATTTCCGCCTTTCGAATGACCGGCCAGATAAAAATGGCCCATCTGCTGCATCATAAGTTTTTCTAAGTAGCCACTCGCTGCACGCTGGGCAGGAATTTCATCCATATAGGTCATGTGGAAGTCTTCCTTCCAACCGATAATGGTGTCATCTGTTCCTCTGAAGCAAGTCACAATTGTTTTTCGGTCAATGCGATAGCTGATTGCTGAAAACTGCTTTTCCTGTTCCAACTGATAATCGTCAACGAAGCCAAATGCCTTGATAGATTTGAAGCGTTTGGATTTGGCTAGAAGTCCAAGTAAGGCTAGGCGGTTTTTGGTCACCATAGAAAAGGGAGGGAAATTATTTTTGTAGGTCTCTTCAAAGGCCGTTGCCAACCGATCAAGTCGTACACCATTTTCTGTAAAAGAGTAGGGGACCAGATTATCAAAAGGGAGGTAGGAAAGTTCGGTCAGAGCCAGAATATCTAGCTTATTGATAGGTTTATCATAAAAATTATCGTATTGAGTTTCTTCAATATAGGTTAATAAATTCGGCATAGGAGTCCTTTCCTTTTTTATCTAGTATAACGAAATATGTGGGGAATGACAAATTTGCACCACTGATGACCTGGTTTTTTAGTCAACTTCTTGTGTAAATGTATAAAAATACTCAAATTTGTTCCAATGTAAGCTATAATAAATGGTAGGGATATGAAAGGAGATAGTTATGCAGAAAATACTTCTTGTTGAGGATGATAAAACCATTAGCCAACTAGTTGCCAAAAACCTGATCAACTGGGGCTATCAGGTTCAAGAGGTCAAGGATTTTCAGACGGTTTTGGACCAGATAAGAGATTTTCAGCCCCATTTGATTTTACTGGATATTGGGCTGCCTTTTTTCAATGGCTATTACTGGTGTCAGGAAATTCGCAAGACATCCCGTGTGCCCATTATGTTTCTGTCTTCCCATGACCAGCCTATGGATATTGTCATGGCAATCAATATGGGGGCGGATGACTATGTGACCAAGCCCTTTGAAATGACGGTTCTCCTGGCCAAAATACAGGGGCTTCTCAGAAGAACCTATGACTTTGTTGGCGAACAAAGTTTACTCTGGTTTGAGGAGATTTCTCTAGACTTAAAGACCATGCAGGTGTCCTATGGACAGGTTGTGGAAGAGCTGACACGAAATGAATTTCAGATATTACGGGTGCTTTTTGAGCATGGCAAGGAGGTGGTCAGCCGTGAGGAGCTGATGAGAGAACTCTGGAACAGTGATATTTTTGTGGATGACAATACTTTGTCGGTTAACATTGCTCGCCTGCGTAAAAAGTTGGCAGAACTGGGTCTGCCAGATGTGATTGCGACCAAGAAAGGAGTAGGCTACGGCCTGGTGTGGACACATGAATAAGGATGATTTTGGCTCATTAGTACCAGGATTTTTGACCTCATGGCTTGGTCATCGCTTGATTTTTCTGATAGCCTACGCCATTTTTGCTGTGGCTATTCTGGCTTATAGTAGCCTCTTTGACATCAAAAGAAACCTGATTTTCTATGCCATCCTCCTCCTCAGTATTTGTTGGATTCTCGCCCTCCTCTGGGATTTTGTCAGGGAAGTTTCTCGTTTTAGAAAAATCTGGCGTGGTCAGAAAGTGGCTACTGGGACAGCCAGTGAGCGTTGTTTGCAGGAGAGAGTGGAGCGACTAGAAGTCCAAAACAAGCTCCTGCTGGAAAAACAACGTCAGGAACAGACAGAATTAGATGACTACTACACCCTGTGGGCCCACCAAATGAAAACGCCTATTGCAGCCAGTCAGCTCTTGGCCAAGGAAGTGGACAGCAGTTCAGTCCGTCATCAGCTAGAATCCGAACTTTTTAAAATCGAACAATATACAGGTTTGGTCTTGAACTACCTCCGTTTACAATCCTTCCATGATGATTTGGTTATTGAATCTGTCAATTTGGAAGAGCTGGTCAGATGTCTGGTCAAGAAATATTCCCTCTTTTTCATTCAGGTCAATACCAGCCTGGATCTGGGTCAGCTGGATAGGAGCGTAAAGACAGACAAACGCTGGCTGGGCCTGTTGATAGAGCAAATTTTATCTAATGCCCTCAAGTATTGTCAGGAAGGGACCATTTCGATTGTTTTGGATGGAGATGATTTGGTCATTCGCGATACGGGAATTGGGATTGCAGAGAGTGACTTGGAACGGGTCTTTGAGCGTGGTTTCTCAGGTTTCAATGGGCGCAGAACCCAGCAATCTTCGGGTCTGGGGCTCTATCTCTCACGGAAAATTGCTGCGGAGCTGGGCTATTCCCTAAAGCTAAAATCAAAAGTGGGGCGGGGAACAGAGGTGCGAATCGGTATCAAAGAAGTGGAGTTGATTTTTGATTAATCTTACAAAACTGTCACGTAAATGAAAGCTAAGGCTATGGTAGTTTATCTTGGGACCGTGTAGAATGAAGGTAGAAAAATGAAGGTAGAAAAAGAAAAGGAGTCAAGTTATGTCAGTTTTAGATGTTCAACACGTTCAAAAGATATACAGTTCTCTCTTTAAGGCGGGACAGGTTGAGGCTTTGAAGGATATTCATTTTACAGTGGAAAAGGGTGAATATGTCGCTATTATGGGTGAGTCTGGTTCTGGAAAATCCACCTTGCTCAATATTTTGGCAACCCTTGATAAGCCAACGCAGGGCAAGGTCCTGCTTAACGGATTGGATACCCAGTCTATCAAGAGCAAGGAAGCGGCAGCCTTTCGTCGGGAGAAATTGGGCTTTGTCTTCCAAGATTTCAATCTCTTGGACACCCTCTCTGTCAAGGACAATGTGCTCTTACCTCTGGTTTTATCCCGCTATCCGATTGATGAGATGAACAAGCGACTCGTTCATACGCTTAATAGCCTGGGAATTGCGACCTTGCAAGACAAGATGCCCTACGAGATTTCGGGTGGTCAGCAGCAGCGAGTTGCGGTGGCGCGTGCCATCATTACCCAGCCAGAAATACTCTTAGCGGATGAGCCGACTGGGGCTCTCGACTCTAAATCAACGGCAACTCTTCTAGATATTTTTGAAAAAATCAACCAAGAAGGGCAAACTATTCTGATGGTAACCCACTCGACAGTAGCAGCTAGTCGTGCCAAACGGGTCCTCTTCATCAAGGATGGCATTCTCTACAATCAAATCTACCGAGGTGAGAGAACCAGTCAGGAAATGTATCAGCTGATTTCAGATACCTTGACACTTATGGCGAATCGAGGTGAGTAGTATGTTTGGACTAACCGTTCGATTGGCTCTGACCAATCTCAAAAAGAACCGCAGACTCTATTTTCCCTATGCCCTGATGACCATTTTGTCCACAGCCATTGCCTATATTTTTGCCTCGCTTGCCTTTCATCCTGATTTAGGTCAGGTCAAGGGGGCCAATGGAGTGATTCAAGTGCTGGGCTTCGGTATGATTGTGGTTATGCTGGCCGTTGCCATCATGGTCTTCTATGCCAATAGTTTTGTTATGAAGCAGCGGTCAAAAGAGTTTGGTGTCTATAGCATTCTTGGTCTGGAGAAAAAACATCTCTTCTTGATGACTTTTCTAGAAAATCTGGTCTTTTCAGTCGGTACCATTCTATCTGGCTTGCTCTTGGGACTGGCTCTAGATAAACTCTTCTATGCCCTCTTGCTGAAAGCTATGCAGATGCCTGTGGTCCTGGCTTCAACCTTCCAGTTGAAAAGTCTAGTCACTGTACTTATCTATCTCTTTGGCATTTTCGCCTTGGTCAGCCTCTTTAATATTGGAAAACTGGGCTTGACCGACTCACTCAAACTGGTTCAAGGTAAGAAGCGTGGGGATAAGAAATCAGGCTTACTCTGGCTACAGACCCTCTTAGCTCTTATCTTATTGGGGGCAGGCTATACCATTGCCCAACTAGTGACCAGTCCGATGCAGGCTATTCCAAGTTTCTTTGGAGCGACTCTTCTGGTTATCCTTGGGACCTACCTGCTCTTCCACGCAGGTGTTATCAGTCTATTAAACTGGCTAAAGAACCGTCAGACCTATTATTATAAGCCAGATAATTTCATTTCTGTATCCAACTTGATTTTCCGTATGCGGAAAAATGCTCTGGGCCTTGCGACCATTACTATCCTCTCTAGCATGTTTTTGGTGACCATGGTTGGAGGACTCAATATTTACATCGGTGGTAAAGATTATATCGCCAATCAAAATCCAAATGATTATTCTATTGATTTTGGAATGCAACCAACCACTTCAAAAGCTCAAACGGAGAAGTGGGAGGAGTGGGCGGAAGCTATCTTAGAAGAGACAGATATTCCTGTTGAAAGTAAGGTGGTCTATCCTTATCAGCAAGCCTATTTTTCTGAGGTGACAAATCAGCAAGTAAAATTTTTGACAGAAAAAGAGTCATGGATGGATTTTTCTAATCAAGTAGGTGTAGGCTATATTTTGGATAAAGCTACATATGAAAAAATGACTAGTCAAAAACTGGAGTTGGCAGCTGACCAAGTGGCCATTTATAGTAAGGGAGTCCAGTATCAAGCTGGTCAAACCCTCACCTTTGATGAAAAGGAGATGAAAGTTGCCCAAGTCTTGCCCAAGAATGTGACCTTGGGACATCTGCCTGACCATGTGACTTTTAATTTTAGTAAGTATTTAGTCATTGTTGTTCAAGATTTGACAATATTTGAAAATCTAGCCGAAAATCGCTATTATATGGGCTTTGAAAGTAGTCTATCAGAAGAAGAGCAGGTAAATAGCCAGGAGGTCTTCTTATCCGGTACCTTTGAAAGTGAGCTTTGGGAGTCCAATATATTACCGAATGGAACGAACGCCATCAGTCTCGCCTACCGTGCCTATGCGATGCGTAGTTTCTTCAGTTTTGCAGGTTCACTTTTCTTCATCGGCCTCTTGCTATCACTCATCTTTTTGATGGCGGTGGTGCTGGTGATTTACTTCAAACAGATTTCAGAAGGCTATGAAGACAGAGATCGCTTCGTCATTATGACCAAGGTTGGTCTGGATGAGGATCAGACGAGACAGTCCATTCGCAAGCAATTGCTGACCGTCTTTTTCCTACCTATCCTACTTGCCTTTGTTCATCTTGCATTTGCCTACAAGATGCTCTCGTCTATCTTGTTGTCTATTGGTGTGGTCAATGCAGGGCTTATGCTGCAAGTAACGGTAGGCATCTGTGGTGGCTATCTCCTCCTTTACCTAGTGGTATATGCCATCACGACACGGTCTTACAAACAAATTATTTCCTAAACTTGGGACAACCCAAGTTTTTTATGTGTTTTTAGATATGTTGCTACCGTAACTTTTTATTTCCAACTTCCAACAATTTCCCAGATTGTTTGGACACAAACTGCGTTTGTTTTATTTCCCACCTTCAACAGTCTCTCCCCAGACTGTTGAAGCAATCTATCACTGTGCTGAGATGTTGACACAAACTTTGAGTAGTAGTGTTGATTTTTTTACTCATTTTCCACTATTTTGCTTTACATACTAGCTACCTTGTGTTACACTATAGATACAATACTAATAGGTAAAACAAACTAGTGATAGAAGACAAAGAAAATCACTTTTATTTTTACAAGACTAGTGTGTATTACAAACTAGATGGGGAGGCAGTATGAAACTGGATAAGAAAAGTCGGGAAAGTTGGAAACTAGCAGGTATCACGCTTGTGACGGCCATTATAACTGGCTGGGCCTTGGATTCTATTTTGATTTTAGGTATCCTGTTAGCATCAGGCTTGCTGTTTGGATTTTTTACAGATGATGAGGAGGGCTTATGAAAGAAACCCAAATGCTAAAGGGGGTCCTAGACGGCTGTGTCTTACAAATTATCAGTCAGAAGGAGATTTATGGTTATGAGCTGGTTCAGGAGTTGAGAAATCAGGGCTTTGAAAACATGGTCGGAGGGACAGTCTATCCCCTCCTTCAGAAGTTAGAGAAAAATAGCCTGATTCTTAGTCAGAATAAGCCCTCGCCAGACGGACCGGACAGGAAGTATTTTTATCTGACAGACCAGGGAAAGGCTTATCTAGAAGATTTTTGGAGCCAATGGACGGAATTGGTCCAAAAGGTTCAGCGATTGAAAGGAGAGTAGGATGAGCAAACAAATGGAATACCGCAAGCAGATTGAAGTGATTGAAAGCCAGCTGACTAAGGAAAACAAGGAATACATGGGCCGTATCAATGGCTACATGATGATTGCCTCTGTCTTTCACAGGCAGGAAGAAGCAGTGACTGCCCAGCTCTTATCCATTTACCAAGATGTTCTTGAAGCCCAAAAAGACGGGCTTTCGGCGGAGGATTTTCTGGGTAAAGATAGCAAGCAGATGGCGGACGACCTACTCAGCTATCTCCCTCCGATTGGTTTCGTGGAAGTTGCAAACCTGAGTGGCCTCATGCTCATCATTTACCTCGGTAGCCAATGGCTCATGGATTTTGCAGGGACAGGAACCATCTCCCTCAACTGGCTGGACTTGATCTGCGACGCGGTACTTAGCCTCCTCCTCCCAGCAGGGATTTTCCTCATCATTCGCAGTCTGATTTACCAGACCAGCAAAATCAAGGTTTGGGCAAGTTTTCTCTGCATCCCCCTTCTTTTTCTCGTGATTTGTGGACTTCGTCTCTGGGCAATGCCCAAGGAACCTGACCTAGTCTTGACTGGCTGGGGGCTTCTAGTGCCACTCACTTTGCTCGGTCTTGCTCTGCTATTTTTCCAAAAGGAAAAATTAGTCCGCTATGTCTTTTTACCGACCTATCTCTTCATGATTGTTGGCGGTGTGGTAAATATGGTCATGACCGTTCCAGTTTGGCTCAATCTGATGTTGGTCATTCTTCCAGCGATGGCCTTTTGGATTGGAACTGCGGTTTTGTTGGTGAGGAAAAAGAAATAGATGGTATATTTTGGTATAATAAAGAAAAACAGGAGGTGCCTGTATGGAGTTTGAGGAAATTCTTGCATCGAAGACGATTTGCAATGCCATGAAGCCTTGTATTCTGTTTTTCACGAGGATGAGCGGTTGGTTAGTCAAGCTGGATAGTTTGAATTTTTGACCACCTTTCGTGAGTTGGAAAAGTATGTGACTGACCAGTCTAAGATATTGGACATTGGGGCAGGGACGGGAGTTTATTCTTTTCCCCTTGCAAAGATTGCTAAGGAAGTAGTCGCACTAGAGCCTGCCTCTCGAAACTACCAAAGATTGACAGAAAAGATTGTGACTAGCCAGCTCACCAATCTAGCAGCCCAACAGAAAAGCTCCTTGGAACTGGAAGAGTTTCCCAGCGGATATTTCGACATCGTTTTACTATTCGGACCGCTTTACCACCTATCGCAAGTAGCAGACCGTGAGGAAAGTCTTCGCCAAGCTAAGCGACTTCTGGCACCAGGGGGCAAGCTGTTCATCGCCTTTATCAATCATGACATGATACCGATGACAGAAACTGCCCGGAATCCTCATTATCTAACAGCTCAGGACAGCGGTTTTCAGGCAGATAAAGGACGCGTCAGGAATAGACCTTTTGTGTTCTTTACTTTGAAGGAGTGCCGAGAAATGCTGGAACAAGTAGGTCTGTCTATTCTTTCTATCCTTGCCACCGACGGATTTGCTGAAATGCTGGCTCCACAGATCAATGCCATGGATCAGAGGACCTACCAGACCTATCTGGACTGGCATTTTGCTCACTGCAAGGATCCCCATTTACTTGGGGCCAGCAACCATTTTCTATTTATTTGCCAAAAAGATGAATTCACAAAGGAGTAAATCATGACATTTGAAGAGATTTTACCAGGCTTGAAAGCCAAGAAAAAGTACGTTCGCACAGGTTGGGGCGGAGCGGAGAACTACGTCCAGCTCTTTGACACCATTGAGGTCCACGGGCAAAAGCTGGAGGCGACGCCTTATTTCCTCATCAACGTGACAGGCGAGGGCGAAGGTTTCTCCATGTGGAGCCCGACCCCTTGCGATGTCCTTGCGACCGACTGGGTGGAAGTCCATGACTAAGACAGCCCTCATCACCGGCGTTTCCAGCGGCATTGGACTAGCGCAGGCGGAGATTTTTTTGGAAAATGGCTGGCGTGTCTACGGCATTGACCAGTCCAACAAGCCTGATTTGTCAGGCGATTTCCACTTTCTACAACTAGACCTAACTGGTGATTTATCCCCAGTCTTTTCGTGGTGCCAGACAGTTGATGTCCTCTGTAATACCGCAGGCATTCTAGATGATTACCGTCCCCACCTCGATATTGAGGAGGATGAATTGGCACATATCTTTGCGGTTAATTTTTTTGCGGTGACCAGACTAACCCGCCCCTATCTGCAACAAATGGTGGACAGACAGTCGGGTATTATTATCAATATGTGCTCCATTGCCTCCAACCTAGCAGGTGGAGGAGGCTCTGCCTATACTGCCTCCAAGCACGCTTTGGCAGGATTTACCAAGCAGTTGGCACTGGACTATGCCAAGGACAAGGTCCAGGTCTTCGGCATCGCCCCTGGTGCTGTCCAGACAGGCATGACCCAGAAGGACTTTGAGCCTGGTGGCCTGGCGGACTGGGTGGCAGACCAGACCCCTATCGGACGCTGGACACAGCCTCAAGAGATTGCAGAGTTAACCTTCATGCTGGCCAGCGGAAAACTGGCTTCTATGCAAGGTCAAATCATCACCATTGACGGCGGCTGGAGTTTGAAGTAGGGGGGAAGTGATGTTGATTTTTGATGATAATCCTCATGTAGCAGTGGTGATCTGTAAACACATAAGTGAAGAGAATAAAACGATAACCTATATCAGTCACGACTTGGAAGATGGGATGTGGCAATTTCTTTGTGGAGATATTCATGACATTGCAGATGTTCAATTAATTGCTTTAGTTGAGATACTCCAGTTTGGGATAACCGAAACACTTCTAAATCAAATCCCTTATGGATTTGAGGCTTTACTTGATCAAGCAAAGAATTGGCAAATTTCTAGAAAGGTCCCCCTATGACCCCAACACAACTCTGGCAAGAATTTCTTGCCATCAATCCCCAAGCAGGTCCTGAGCCGGAGGCCTGGGCCTTTGGGGCGGAAGCTGATCGGCTGGCTGATTTGGTGGCTAGAGGCATCAAAACCTCGACCAGCTCTGCTCATGCCCTTTACGCAGTAGAGGGAGAAGAAATCCCTACAGCTGGTGGCTATGACATCATTCTTGACGGGCAAGGTCAGGCTGTGTGCATTATCCAGACCACCAAGGTCTATGTGACGCCCTTTTCCCAAGTGACGGAAAATCATGCCTATAAGGAGGGCGAGTTCCGTCAGGAAGGTGACTTGTCTGACATAAAAGCGAAAAGTCTGATTCACTGGCGACAGGTCCATGAAGAGCTTTTCACTATCTGGCTGGCAGAAGCAGGCCTATCCTTCTCAGAAGATATGCTGGTCGTCTGTGAAGAATTTGAATTGGTTTACCCTAAAAATTAGATCCTTGCTTGATTATTTTAGTTATTTATATTATAATAATATAAACTTAAACAAGGAGGTTCCTATGGATAAGGAACGTGTCATCAATTTATTGGACCAGCTTTCTTCTATTCTTGCTGGAAAAGAGGAGGAGATTGGCAAAGAGAAGACAGGGAAGTTGCAGTCGGTCTTGCTTGTTGCCAAGGAAGATGTGGCTAGTAAGGAAGGAGTGGCTTTGGCAAATAGTTTGTCAGGCTTTGTGCAGACCATTTCTAATGCTAGTCTTCCAGGTGCCAATCTCCGTTTTACAGACCAAGAACGCCCTGTTTGGGAAGAGTTTAAAGCCTTGACAGAGAAAGCAAGAGAAGATGGTCAACGAGGTCTTCATCTAATATTCTAAGGAGCTCAGGCTCCTTTTTCTATCCTAGATTGTAGCATCTTTCTTGAACCTGGCATCAAAACAGTCTAGGCTATTCAGTGAACTGATTCAGCCTAAACTTAGAAAGGGAAAAGCGAGGAAAAAGTTGGGAAGTTGGCGGTAGTCGGTTTACATCATTCAGGAACTATAGTTAGCCCAGACTAGATGTTTGGAAGTGAGAGGAATACTTTGCATTTTGTCGAGTTCTATTTCACTTCTTCCGCTATTTTCCAAAAACATCAAAATTTGCTATAATAGGAGTATATCATTGAAAAGAGAGAAAACTATGAGCAATAACTATGCAATTATCCTAGCGGCGGGTAAGGGAACTCGCATGAAGTCTGACTTGCCAAAGGTCTTACACAAAGTGGCAGGAATTACCATGTTGGAGCATGTCAAACGGGCTGTAGATGCTATGGAACCTGCTAAAACAGTAACTATTGTCGGTCACAAGGCAGAATTGGTGCAGACTGTTCTCGAAGGGCAGTCAGAGTTTGCCCTTCAATCTGAACAGTTGGGGACAGGCCACGCCGTTATGATGGCTGAGCCAGCTCTTGCAGGTTTGGAAGGTCAGACCCTTGTTATCGCAGGGGATACACCGCTGATTACAGGAGAAAGCTTGAAGAACCTCATTAACTTCCATGTCAGCCACAAGAACGTTGCGACTATCTTGACAGCTCAGGCTGATAACCCATTCGGATATGGTCGGATTATTCGCAATGCTGATGGGGAAGTGCAAAAAATTGTTGAGCAAAAAGATGCCAACGATTTTGAAAAACAAGTGAAAGAAATCAATACAGGAACCTACTTGTTTGATAATAAACGTCTTTTTGAAGCGCTTAAAGATATTAATACGGACAATGCCCAAGGTGAGTACTATCTGACAGATGTTATTTCGATTTTCCGTCAGGCAGGCGAAAAGGTTGGTGCCTATGTATTGCGTGATTTTGATGAAAGTTTGGGTGTCAATGACCGCGTCGCTCTTGCGACTGCAGAAGCTGTGATGCGCAAGCGAATCAATGAAAAACACATGATTAACGGAGTGACTTTTGTTAATCCAGAAGCGACTTATATTGACATCGATGTGGAAATCGGTGCAGAAGCTGTTATCGAAGCTAATGTTGTCTTGAAAGGTCAAACGGTGATTGGTGAACGCACTGTCTTAACCAATGGTACTCGTGTACGCGATGCGAAAATTGCAGCAGATGTAGTTATCAGCAACTCAGACATTGAAGAATCTGTCATTGAAGAAGGTGTGACGGTAGGACCATACGCCCATATTCGTCCAGGTAGTCTTTTGAAAAAAGATGTTCACGTTGGAAACTTTGTGGAAATCAAGGCTTCTACACTTGGTCAAGGAACGAAGTCTGGTCATTTGACCTATCTAGGAAATGCAACGCTTGGCAATAATGTTAACGTTGGTGCTGGTACCATCACTGTCAATTACGACGGTAAAAATAAATTTAAAACAACCGTTGGAGATAATGCCTTTGTTGGCTCTAACTCAACCATTATCGCACCAGTAACTATTGGGGACAATGCCTTGTTGGCTGCAGGTTCTGTTATTACAAAAGATATTCCAGAGGATGCCATCGGTATTGGTCGTGGTCGTCAAGAAAACAAAGAAGGTTATGCGACTCGTTTTCCGTTCCATCCAAGTCAAAAATAGGTAATCGTATGAATTTTGAAGAAAAAACCATTGAGCGGACAGAAATTTTTAAAGGGCACATTTTTGATGTAGTAGTAGATGATGTTGCCTTGCCAAATGGTGGAACTGGTAAGCGCGAACTCATTTTCCACAAGGGAGCAGTTTGCGTTTTAGCCGTCACTCCAGAAGGTAAAATGATTTTAGTCAAACAATACCGCAAGGCTATTGAACGTACTATTTATGAAATTCCGGCGGGGAAATTGGAGCTGGGCGAAGAAGATACGCTTGAAGATGCTGCTTTGCGTGAATTAGAAGAAGAAACAGGCTATACTAGTGACAAATTGACCTTGTTGGCAGATTTCTATTCAGCCATCGGTTTCTGTAATGAACGGATTCGCCTTTATTTAGCAGATAACCTTATCAAGGTTGAAAATCCTCGTCCAATGGATGAAGATGAGGTTATCGAATTACATGAGGTAACCTTGGAAGAGGCTTTGAACTTGGTGGCTACTGGCGATATTTGTGATGCAAAGACCATCATGGCTATCCAATATTTACAACTCATGAGAAAGTAGGAAACTAGCAATGGGCAAGCCCTTGTTGACGGATGAAATTTTAGAGAAAGTGAAAAAGAAACAGTATTCCGACCAATCTAGCCAGTTTGGGCACTATCGTCCAAACCAGGATATATCAATGGATGATGCTCTATTCGATCCATATCTAGAAGAAGATTATCAGGGATATGAAGAGGGACAAACGATCCGAATCCCGGTCAAACCTACTGTAGTAAAAAGTCGCCGTATCGAAACCATCAAGCGAGAAGCTTTCCGCAGTAAGGTAAACAAAATCCTTTTTTGGGTCATCATCTTACTGATAATGTTTATCATTGCAGTATTATTTATTTAGGAGAAGAGATGAAATTTGGAATTATCGCAGCCATGCCTCAGGAATTAAAGATTTTGGTCGAGCATCTACAAGATGCAACTGAAATCGATGTCTTGGGTCGAACTTACTATCAGGGACGAATCGGTCAACATGAAGTCGTTCTTGTTCAGTCAGGTATCGGTAAGGTTATGTCAGCTATGTCCGTGGCTGTTTTGGCAGATCGTTTTTCAGTTGATGTCATTGTTAATACTGGCTCGGCAGGAGCTGTTGCCGAAGGTATTGCCATCGGTGATGTGGTTGTAGCAAATCAATTGGCTTACCACGATGTGGATGTGACGGCTTTCGGCTATGCTTACGGACAAATGGCAGGGCAGGAATTATATTATCCAGCAGACCAAGCCTTGTTAGAACAGCTAAGAACCGTTTTAGCAGAGCAGGAAATGATTAGCCATGTGGGTCTGATTGTGACAGGTGACAGTTTTATCGCAGGTCAGGAGAGAATCGCTACGATCAAAACTCATTTCCCAGAAGTCCTTGCCGTAGAGATGGAAGGAGCAGCTATCGCTCAAGCAGCTGTCAATACAGGTAAGCCATTCTTGGTTATCCGTGCCATGAGTGACACAGCTCAGGGAGATGCCAATATCACCTTTGATGAATTTATTATTCAAGCAGGAGAACGTTCTGCCCAGACCTTGATTGCCTTTCTGGAGAAAAATTAAGCAGATTTTGACAACAATACATTGAAATAGGATGACAGTAGCAAAAAGTTGTTACTGTTTTTCTTATGCAGTGATTTGAGCCCGATATTATAAGGTTTCAGCCATCTGTCCCCAGACAATTTCTGATAAGAGTTATTGAAAAGCTCGTGAAAATACTTTACAATTTTGTTTAAGAAAAATAATTTAGGAGGTTGTTATGGTTCAGCGATTATTGCTTGCAAATGATTTACCTGGTGTGGGCAAGGTTGCCCTAGCCACTAGCATCCCAATTGCAGCAGCCTGTCAGGTAGAAACGATTCTTTTACCAACGGTACTACTTTCTTCTCATACGGGTGGTTTTCCAGATGTTGTCGTTGAAGATATGACTGACTTGAATCGAGCCTATTTTGAACAGTGGAAGAACTTGAATTTGGAGTTGGCAGGCATCTTGTCTGGCTACTGTAGAAATCCTCAGCAACTAAGTCAATTGGCTATGTATGCTAAACAAACAGAGACACTATTGATTGTTGATCCGGTCATGGGGGATGGAGGGAAGTTGTATACAGGTTTCACCCCTACCTATGTAGAAGCCATGAAAGAATTGATTCAGTCGGCCAAGCTCATTCTCCCCAATGTAACAGAGGCAGCTTTTTTGACAGGGAGGGATTATTTGGGAGCTTGCTACGATAGGGCGGCTATTGAGGACTTACTGGAAGCTTTAGCAGAGCAGGTGTCTGCAGATATTGTACTGACAGGGATTTCCTTTGATGATAGCCAAATAGGTGTAGCCTATTTTCAGCAGGAAACAGGGGAAATAACTACCTATATGTCTAAAAAATATCCAGCAAATTTCTTTGGAACAGGTGACATTCTATCTACCTTGTTGGCTGTAGCAACCATCCAACAAATCAATCTCCATCAAGCCATCCCACTAGCTTTAGATTTTATCGATAAGAGTTTAGAGCGTACTCTCGCTTTGGATAGAGACTTGAAATTTGGGATTTCCTTTGAACCTTTTCTAGCAGCATTACAGCAGGCATTTCAAACATTAAAGGAGAAATTATGAAACAGAATCAATTACGTCAATTAACCGAAGTTAGTTTATTTGCAGCCCTTATTTGTGTGGTTGTCTTCTTTATTCGTATTCCTTTTGGGAGTCAATTTGTCCATCTAGGCAATGCTCTGGTGGTAGTAGGAGTACTAATCTTTGGTGCCAAAAAAGGGGTATTGGCAGCCTCACTCGGTCTAGGCATCTTTGATTTACTGTCGGGATATGCTTCCGTTGCTTGGATTACCATTCTAGAATCACTCATTGTCTGTTTTGTCCTCCACTTATTTTATGAGAAATTCCTACAGGCAAACGATAGTCTATCAAATATTATGTTGGTTGGGATAGTTGCAGCCCTCACAAAAATTATCTTGAACCTGTTGAAGTACACATTGACGGGGAGTTTAGTCGGTGGACTAACGCCATCAGCATCATTTTTAGCTGCTTTGGGTCGGATTTTAGGAACCTATGGCACTGCGATTACGACCATCATTGCTGTACCTATTCTCTATCAGGTATGTAAAAAGTTATATAAGAGAAAATAATTTATATTGGTGACATTAGTTAAATTCAATATGAAAAAAGGTCAGAAGGACTACACTGTAAGTGACGAAACAAACAGGAGGTTATACTCTTTGAAAATCAAAATTATCCGTTGTCAACTTGCCTTGATGAACTCCAGTTATATCTTCGGCTTCGTTTCCTAGGCTACTTTTGATTTTCATTGAGTATTAGTACAAGTTCTTTCAAATATCGCCGCAATGTTGTCCTATCTTATAGTAGAGACAAAAATAAAAGCACAGACAATTCGGCTGTATTTCATCAAAAATCAGCTTGAATCTATCTGTGTTTTTATTGGCTAGTTCTTATACTCATGTTTGTTGCGTATTTTTTAAAGCTCGTCAGTAGAGTGGGTTAGTTTTTCCGGCGATGACTAACATCATTAATTCGTCAAGCACAAAGCCCTCACTAAGATTATACACCTAGTGAGGGCTTCATATTTATTTTCATTATTCTGTGGGGGAGGTCGGAACCATCAGGGATGCCTTTCCCAGCTTTTTTTATTATTTTTCTAAAGTAAATTCTTCATTTCCGTTAATAATGGTGGTATTTCCCTTGCGAGAATAGGAAATAATATCTTTTACGGAAATATCGTATGTAGTCAGTTGTTTGATTGCTGCGTCATTAATTTTTGTAATGGTTACTGTATGGAGGAGCTGATCGACATCTCCCTCGAAAAAGGTAGCAGAGATAGTACCAGTTTCTTGATTGTATGTGGCACCTAGTTCTTTAGCATACTCGTCTTGGTACTTATGAAATTCTTTTTCCGCCTCAGCTTGTGTAGGTAGAAATGATTTCAATTGCTTTTCATAGTCTGCTCCGAGAGCGGTTGTTAAGTATTCTTCTACGGAAATTCCCAGAGAACTTGCTTCTTTTTGTGCTTCCTCTAACATTACCTTATAGGCTTGATCCAAGGTTAATTTTGCGATTTTAGGAATATCAAAGCTTGTTGTAGCGGTGAAGACAGCTTTCTTATCTACGACTGTCATCGTATAAGTTGCATCAATCCACGTTTTATCGATACCTGGAAGTTGATTTTGTAACTCCTTGATACTGGTTTTGACAATGTCTTGTTCAGCTTGGGAATTGCGCCATGTACCGCTAATGTTGCCACTATTATATTTGAATAATGCAAGACAGGCAAAAAATACGATAATAGCGGTAAAGAGTGTGATAATAATTCTAAGGATGCGATTACGTTTCTTTTTCTGTTTCGCAACGAGTTCTTCGAAAGTTTGAGTAGATGTATTTTCCATATATTCTCCTTTTATTTCCCTATTTTTAATATACTATAGTTTGTTTGCTTTGTCAATGGTCGTAGGGATGGAAACACGCTATCTGTATGAAGAAAAAGGTATGTAACTATTTTCTTGTTGTATACATTTTTTTAAAAGCTTTTGTAAAACCTTCGCTTTAACAAGGACAATCCCTCATTTCCAAGGCTATTATATTACATTTTTTCTACTAAAAACTGACAGCAGTCGTGAAAATATGGTTTATAAAACAAATTTTTTCATACGTTTGTCGTGGAATGGAAAATTTATTCATGAACAATCATTGTCAGTTGTTTTTTCTTGCAAAAATCAAAAATAAAATATATACTAGTTAATTGTTAACTGGTTAATAAGCCTAGGAGGACAAAAATGAAAAAGAAAACAACCTTATTTGCCTTGACAGGCATTATCTTATCTTGTCATCTTTTTTTGGCGGGTTGCCAAAAAACAGAGAATACTGCAATAAATCATCAAGATGTTCAAAGTAGCAATGTCTCAAAAGTAGATGAAAATACGATTGTGGTGTCTGAAATTAAATCTAATGGCTATATGCGTCTATATGGAGAAGAGTCATACTTTTTTGAAGGTCCTATCCCGTATGCGGCACACTTTTTAAAAGATACCCTTCCAGATTCTGATTATAAATTGAATAAAGAAGATATTCAGTATCAGCTAGAGAAAGGTTATATTATAAAAGTAAATGAGCAGTACTTCTACTATCCAAAGGATAAAGATGCTAATGTAATTTCTATTTCTGAAGCTAAGAAACTCACCAAAAATCAAAAGAAACCTACTTCTCAAGCTAAAAAAGGGGTAGCTGGTGTTGATTATCCTACGGATGATGGATTTCTTTTTGAAAATGAAGGTCAAATTCTTTCAAAAACGGATGAGGGACTGGTCTTAGAACATAATGGTCATTCACATTTTATTTTCTATAAGGATTTAAAAGAAAGCAAATGGTCCTATTTGGTACCCAAAGAGTACATTGAGAATAGCCAATCCAGCTCACATTCCAAGGTAAAGCAAGCGAAGCTATCACAAACTTTTGATGATGGTTATGTATTTGATCCGAAGGATATAGTGGCTGAAGATGCGAATGGCTATACGGTACGTCATGGAGATCATTATCATTATATTTGGAAATCAAGTTTGCAACACGGACAAGGAAATACTGGGGAGACCATTGGAAAAAAGGGACAGATTACTGTTCTTGATAATCATTCGTTGCATACTCCGACCACAAGAAATAATTTCGTCCCACTCAAGTCTACCACAGAAAAAGGGCATACTTCCACTCAGTCTAATTCAAAAAAAGCTTTCCCAGGCATTGATTATCCAACAAGCGACGGTTTCATTTTTGATGGTAGTGGAGTCCAAGGTCAAACAGCGTTAGGGTTACTCATTGGCCATGGTACGCATACTCATTTAATTCCGTACAGTCATTTGATAGGAAGTCCGTGGGAGTCTTATATTCCTACTCAGTATTTAGAGACTGCTAGAGCAGAATACCATTCGTCAACTTCCACTCAAGTTGATGTAGAAATTCCGTTGTCACCACAAGAAGGTGGGAAACCTAACTCAAGTGTAGAAGAAGAACGAGAAGCTAAAAAGAGCTACCTAGCCGAAAACCTGCATGTTTCAAAAGAAAAAATCAAGGTGATAGAAACAGATGCAGGATCTGCTTTCGTTTACCCTCATGGTGACCATTCTCATACAATCTTGATTGAGAAAGTTGAAGTTGGAAAACCAATCGAAGACCCTCACGGTGACCCACATGCTCATGATAAAATTGGAATGGCTACTTTAAAACAATTAGGTTTTGATGATGAGATTATTGAAGATATTTTGCATGCTACGGCCGATACTCCTTTCCCATCTAATGAAACAGATTCCGAGAAGATGAGAGAGTGGTTAAAAACGGTAAAATATCTAAATATTGGTCAGCGAAAAGATCCGCTAAAGAGAGCCGGTCTGGACTTGATGCCAAATGTTGAAGTGTTAGGGATAGGTTTTACACCAATTGATGATGTAAAACCTATCTTGCAATTTAAAAAATTGAAACAATTATGGATGACCAGCACAGGCGTTAAGGATTATCAGTTTTTGAAAGAAATTCCAACATTGGAGGGAATTGACTTATCACAAAATGGTGTTTCTGATTTGGGCTTTTTGGAAGAATTTCCAAACTTAAAAGTAGTTTCTGCTGCAGGAAATGACATTGAAGATATCACTATTCTAGCTAAATTAAAAGCTTTGGAATCCTTAAATTTAGATCATAATAAAGTGACGGATTTATCCCCATTAGCAGATTTGTCACAATTGACAGCTGTTAGTTTAGATAATAATCGTATCACAGATTTATCTGCGCTTCAAAACAAGAAGAAGTTAACCCGTTTGTATATATCACAGAATCCTCAATTGGATATATCAACTCTAAAAACAGAGAATTTAGAAGAACTGACAGCTAATGAAAGTAATGTAAAAAATCTTCAGTTTGTAAAAAATAATCCAAACTTAACTAGTCTTACTCTTAAGAATAATAAGATCACTGAATTACAAGGGATAGAAGAAAATGAAAAATTAGTAAATCTGGATGTAGAGGGTAATCAAATTAAGACTTTGGAAATAGAGGGTAAACAAGAATCGGTTGTTCGATTAAATGTTGCAGATAATCAATTGAAGAATCTAGAAGGAGTCAATGATTACAAAGCCTTAGAAGACCTGAATGCTTCAAAAAATGATATTGAAACACTTGCCATCACAGAGCCAAATAAGACTTTGAAAACAATTGATGTGAGTGAAAATCACATTCCGAAGGAAGAATTAAATCTAAATGATAAGAAGATCCCATCTGCGATTGCAGAACATTTTCCAGCAGTTGAAGGTGGCAGTATCGAGAACAATCAACCTAAAGAAGTTGATAAGGAAGCAAAGGTAAGCGAATAATTCTCATGTTTGGTAAAGACCTAGTGTCTAAGATAGTCAACTAGTAGCTTTTTGTGTTATACTATAGAAAAATACCAAAGGAGTCATATTATGGGACTATTTTCAGGTTTACTAGGTAATGCCTCGCAAATGGATAATGATAAGATTGAACAGGAATTGGAGCATGTTCTACTGGATAATGAACAGGTTGAGATGGCATTTAGTCTAGTTCGTGATTTGATTGTTTTTACAGAATATCGATTGATTTTGGTCGATAAGCAAGGAATGACTGGGAAAAAGGTATCTTATAAATCGATTCCTTACCGCTCGATTTCACGCTTTACGGTAGAAACCTCTGGTCATTTTGACTTAGACGCTGAGCTGAAAATATGGATTTCCTCGGCTGCTGAACCTACTGAAATTCTTCAGTTTAAGAGCGATAAGAGTGTCATTGCTATTCAAAAAGCTCTGGCTTCAGCTGTCTTAGGAAAATAGGAAAAAAGTACAGAAAGTGGCTATCCGCTTTCTGCTTTTTTTGATATACTAAGGTGGACTGTTTGTGAGGAGAGAAGATGATGCAGATAAAATGGAGAGACTGCTTATTGATATGTTTTGGGGCAATCCTATATGCCCTTGTTTTGAATATGCTCATCATTCCACATGAATTTGGCGAAGGTGGGATTACTGGTGTTACCCTACTTTTGTTTTATACGACAGGGATTGAAACAAGTCTGTCCAGTTTTGTTTTGAATGGGATTTTGATTGTATTAGCCTATCGCTTTTTGAGTAAGTTAACGGTTTTCTATACTTTCTTAGCGGTTGCTACTATGTCCTTAACCATGCATTATACGACTTTTCTGCAAATAAAATGGTTGCCCCTGATTCCCTCTGCTCTCTTGGCGGGATTGGTGACAGGTTTATCAATGGCTCTAGTCATTTATGGAAACGGGTCCACGGCAGGAAGTGATATTATTGCATTGTTGTGTAATAAATATTTCAAATGGAAGATTTCCACCGTTATTCTCATTTTTGATGTATTTGTGGTAACTCCTTTGGCTTTTAAAATTGGGCTTGTAAAAACATTTTGGACATTGGTAATGGTTGTCATTATCAGTAAGAGTTTGGACTGGTTCTTGCAAGCATTGAAAAGGAATAATCATAAATAAAAATACAAGAAAAAACTAGTTGTGCATATATAGCTAGCTTTTTTGTTATAGTCGAATGAATTAACTTTCAGACAAGGAGCTGGTACTAGAGTAGGGCAAACCGAAAGTGTCGGTGTATCAAAGCTAATTCAAATGACTATAAAAATGATGGACTCCTCATGAAAACGTATTATTGAGTTTTTAAAGGTAAATACTAACTATTATTGTTAGATTGTGTTATACTTGGTAAGTTGCAAATCCAATATCAGTGGTTCGACCCTGATATCTTGTTACAAAAAAAGTTAGATAAGGTAGCTTCGCACTGCCTTTTAGAAAAGAGAATACATTGAAATTTACAGATTTACAATTGTCAGAAGACATTTTGCTTGCCGTTGAGAAGGCTGGTTTTGAAACGCCGTCACCTATCCAGGAGCAGACTATTCCGCTTGCTCTGGAAGGGAAAGATGTGATTGGTCAAGCCCAAACGGGTACAGGGAAAACTGCAGCCTTTGGTCTGCCGACCCTTAACAAAATTGACATCAATAATCAAGCAGTTCAAGCCCTGATTATTGCCCCAACGCGTGAGTTGGCGGTGCAGAGTCAGGAAGAACTCTTCAAATTTGGTCGTGAAAAGGGTGTGAAAGTCCGCTCTGTTTACGGTGGATCAAGCATTGAAAAACAAATCAAGGCCCTTCGCTCAGGTGCCCACATCGTTGTTGGTACGCCAGGGCGTTTGTTGGATCTAATCAAACGCAAGGCCCTCAAACTTGACGGCGTTGAAACCCTCATTCTTGACGAGGCTGATGAAATGCTCAACATGGGCTTTTTGGACGATATTGAAGCGATTATTGAGCGTGTGCCAGAAAGTCGCCAGACTCTCCTATTTTCTGCGACTATGCCAGAGCCAATCAAGCGTATTGGTGTCAAATTCATGAAAGAGCCTGAGCACGTTAAGATTGCGGCTAAGGAATTGACCAATGTGAACGTGGACCAATACTATATCCGTGTCAAAGAACATGAAAAATTTGACACCATGACACGCCTCATGGACGTTGACCAGCCTGAATTGTCTATCGTCTTCGGTCGTACTAAGCGCCGTGTCGATGAATTGACTCGTGGTTTGAAACTGCGTGGCTTCCGTGCAGAAGGTATCCACGGAGATTTGGACCAGAACAAACGTCTACGTGTTATTCGTGACTTTAAAAACGATCAGATTGATGTCCTTGTTGCGACGGACGTTGCGGCGCGTGGATTGGATATTTCAGGTGTAACGCATGTCTATAACTACGATATTCCACAGGACCCAGAAAGCTATGTGCACCGTATTGGTCGTACAGGTCGTGCGGGTCAATCAGGTCAGTCTATTACCTTTGTTTCGCCGAACGAGATGGGCTACTTGGCTATCATCGAAGATTTGACCAAGAAACGTATGAAAGGTCTCAAGCCAGCAACTGCTCAGGAAGCATTCGAAGCTAAGAAGAAAGTTGCTTTGAAAAAGATTGAGCGCGAAATGGCGGATGAAACTATCCGTAGCAATTTCGATAAGTTCAAGAAAGATGCAGTCAAGTTGGCAGCAGAATTTACCCCTGAAGAGTTAGCGCTTTATGTATTGACCTTGACTGTTCAGGATCCAGAAAGCCTGCCAGAGGTAGAAATTGCGCGTGAAAAACCTTTGCCATTCAAGTTTGCACCTGGTCAAGCTAAGGGCAAGGGCGGCCGTGGTGGTCGCGACCGTGATCGTGGTGGCCGTCGTGACGGTGACTGCAACCGAGACCGTGGAGGACGCCGTGGCGATCGCAACGACCGCAACCGTCGTGATGACAAGTTCAAACGTGACAACCGCCGTCAGGACAACAAAAAACCACACCAACGCACATCAAGTGAAAAGAAAACAGGCTTTGTTATCCGCAATAAAGGGGAAAGATAAGCTCAAAACCGCTTCATAATTGGAGCGGTTTTTGTTATACTAGAAGTAGCAAAACAGGAGGAAAGTCCATGGGTGTTTTGACAATGGATAGAGCCTTTGTATTCTAAAAAACAATACAAAGGAGAAGATCATGATTACTTACAAACAACATCCTCAGCTTGATTTTCAAGCTGTCCTTGACCTCTATGCTTCAGTTGGTTGGACAAATTATACTGACCGGCCTGCCATGTTACAGAAGGCTTTGGAACATAGCCTGTTTGTTCTTGCGGCCTTTGACGGTGATTGTCTCGTGGGTCTCTTGCGAGCAGTTGGTGACGGCCATTCAATCGTTTTTATTCAGGACATCTTGGTCCTGCCAACCTATCAGCGACAAGGAATTGGGCGTCAGCTTTTGGAGCAGGCCATTACCCACTTTTCAGGGATTTATCAGCTGCATCTCTTGACGGACAATACTGAGAAAACGCGGTCTTTCTATGAGGCAATTGGCTTTACAGCCGTTGATAGCCTGGACTGTGTCGCCTACACCTATTTAAAAAAATGATAACAGTTTTGAATGCAGAGGCTGGGAGACCAGCCTTTTGCTTCGAGCAAATGATTTGAATTTCAAATAAAAAAGAGTAGAATATATTTGTCAATAATTAGTAACAAAGGAGATGAACAATGGCAACTGTATTAATTGTAAAGGCCCACCCCCTCGATGCACAAAAGTCCTATGCCTTGCGGGCTTTGGAAGAGTTTCAAACTCGGTACGCGAGTTTGCACCCAGAAGATCGGATTGAAATAGTCGATGTCTTTGAGGACCAGATTCCAGCTTTGGATAAGCCTTTGTTAGAATCTATGGGAGCAGCAAAAAAAGGTATAGAAATCAGTCCTGAACAAGCGGAGCAGTTGGACCGCTACAATGCCTTGACCCAACAATTTCTTGCAGCAGATAAGATTGTCGTGGTCAATCCCCTTTGGAACCTCAATGTGCCAAGCCAGCTGGTATCCTGGATTAACACTATTAACGTTGCAGGTCTGACCTTCAAGTATGGACCAGAAGGCTCTATCGGTCTGGTCAAGGGCAAAAAATTGTTGCATATCCAGTCCAATGGTGGAGTTTACGCAGGTCAAGATCCAGCAGCCCAATACATCAAGTCTATCTTTGAGTTTCTGGGCTTTGAAGACATCCATCAGGTCTTCATCGAAGGGCAATCGGCTGATCCAAGCCAGGCTCAAGCGATATTTGAAGAAGCTATGGGGAAAATTGATACAATTTTGGAAGTATTTTAAATAAAAAGCCTCGTACTATTTTGTACGAGGTTTTTTTGTCATTTCTGCAATATAGTCTAACTTGCTCTGCCGGCTGCGTTTCTTAAAGAGTGCCTCAGCGGACAAGGCTTCCTGCTTACTAGCAAAGGCTTCTTGATAGAGCAGGCTGACAGGCAAGCGTCCGCGGGTGTACTTGGCCCCTTTCCCACGATTATGGGTAGCAAGCCGCTTCTCCACATCAGTCGTATAACCAGTATAAAGACTCCCGTCGGCACATTCCAAGACATAAAAGTAGGCCTTATTTTCCATAATAAATCTCATGAATAGCAGGAGTATAGTCGCCGTTTTCCTCGTGAACAACCAGAGGTGGCAGGATGTGCAGACCGTCCACCGAGCCGTCCTTGATAGCCTCAATCAGTAGCATATTGGCCTCCTTGCTGGCCTTGGGATAGACAAACTGGATCCGTTTGGGAGCCAGCTTGTAGGTCCTTAGCGTGTCTAAAATATCTAAAAATCGGTCGGGTCTGTGGACCATGGCCAAGCGACCATTGGATTTGAGCACCTGTTGGGCCACCTGGCAAATGCTGTCTAGGTTGGTTGCGATTTCATGTCTGGCTAGAAGATAATGCTCGCTTTCATTGAGGTTTGAACCCTCGTCTACCTTGAAGTAGGGAGGATTGCAGAGCATCAAATCCACCTTGGACCGCAAATCATACTGGGGCAGGTTTGCCAAGTCATCATTGATGATTGAAACTTGCTCCTCCAGACCATTGAGGGCGATGGAGCGGCGGTTCATGTCAGCAAGTCGTTCCTGCAACTCGACCTGAATAATCTGAGCCTTAGTACGTGTGGAGGCAAAGAGGCCCACTGCCCCATTTCCACTACAAAGGTCAACAATCAGCCCCTTCTGAGCAGGCATTTTTGGAAAACGAGAAAGGAGGACACTGTCGATCGAGTAGCTAAAAACCTCCCGGTTTTGAATAATCTGAACATCTGTCGAGAAGAGCTGGTCAATCCGCTCTCCGTCTAATAACTCAATTTTTTGCATGATTTTATTATATCATCTTTAGCAGAAAATCTCAGTCCATTTTGGAAGAAAAAAGGAGCGCATTCACCGCTCCGTTCAATCTAACTAAAAAATTCAATCCAAGCCCCGACCAGCAAGAAGGCGATACAGAGATAGATTTGCCAATTTGCTTTCAAGGTCCATTCTTTAGACCAAAAGGCACTACGGGCAGTACCGACAGTCGCAAACAGCAAGAGTGCAAGCCAGAGGCTAGGTCCCTTATTTAGCCATTCTCCTAGACTACCCAGCAATAACAGGATCATCAAATAAAAATTCAAACTCCGATAAAATTCTTTATTAAATTCCTTAAACATAGAAAATCCTCACAATACAAAGAAGGAAATGATTATCCAACTAGCAATCAATCCAATCGTCAGATAAATCTGCCATGTTTTTTTTATCCAGCTACGTGACTTAAAGAAAGCTAGATAACCAGCATAAAGTCCGACTCCAAGCTTGAGAAAATGGATAAACCAAAACGGTCCATTTACAACAGCATAAATCACTTGTAGGATACAAAGAATGGAGAAGTAAAATTCCCAAGTTCGATAAAATGTTCTATTGAATTGTTTAAACATTCTTGTCTCCTTTCAGCTATTTACCTAAAATAAAACGCAGGAAAATAATCAATACAATCAATCCGATATAGAAGATATAACCCATGCGAGTGAGCTCCTTTTCTTCTTTGAGGAAAAAAGCCCTGAAAATATGAATAGGAATGATTATTAGAATTAGGCTTGTATACCAGAGTGGCCACTGATCAAAGCTATCATTGGCAGTTGGTAGCAGAAAACAAATCCAAAATATCATAGAATAAAAATTACTGAAACGGTAGAAGTATTTGTTGAATCTGATTTTCATAATGACCACCTCTTTGTCATTATATCAAATTAATAATGGATAATCTAGCAAGTATATGTAAGGGGGGGAGATGTTGTTATAAAGAAAAACTATAACAAAGCTTGCTATTTTTCTATAAGTATTTTTGGATATTTTTCACACCAAATCTCCTATTTCATGCTAGACTAGATTGTAAGTTAGAATGGAGTAGATGTTATGACAGATTATAAGATTGATACGATTTTAGCGCATACGGGCATCAATAGCGATGAAAAAACTGGGGCATTGATTTCCCCTATTCACCTTTCGACGACCTATCAACACCCTGAGTTTGGTCAATCGACAGGTTATGACTACACGAGAACAAAAAATCCGACACGTGCCAGTCTAGAGACGACTTTGGCAGCTATTGAAAAGGCCGACTATGCCCTAGCAACGAGCTCGGGAATGGCTGCTCTGGCCTTACTTTTTAATGGTTTTCCTGTAGGGAGTCAAGTGGTAGCGGCGCGTGATTTGTACGGTGGTTCCTTCCGCTGGTTAAATGAGCAAGAGAGTATCGGTAGATTTCAATTTACCTATGCAAACACCGAGGAGGAGCTGATTGCAGCCATCACCGAAGAGACAGACTATGTTTATCTGGAGACGCCGACCAACCCACTCATGGTGGAGTTTGACATCGCCAAGGTTTCGGCTATCGCCCATGCCAAAGGTGCTAAGGTAATTGTCGATAACACTTTTTATAGCCCTATTTATCAAAATCCACTTGTTCTAGGAGCGGACGTTGTCCTACATTCAGCAACCAAGTACCTATCTGGGCATAATGATGTACTAGCTGGCGCTTTGATGACCAATGATCAAGCCCTATATGATAAGCTCTTTTATGACTAAAATACATCAGGTCCAACACTATCTCCACTGGATTCTTACTTACTCATGCGTGGACTCAAAACCCTCTCGCTTCGAATGGAGCGGGCGACACAAAATGCTCAGAAAATTGTTGCCTATTTGGAGAAGAGTCCAGCAGTCAAGCAAGTTTACTACACAGGAAAAGGTGGGATGATTTCGGTTAAAGTGGTAGATGAAAGTCGGATTCCCCATATTCTCAACACCCTGAAAGTCTTTACCTTTGCTGAAAGTCTGGGTGGAGTAGAGAGTCTGATTACCTATCCAGCCACTCAGACCCACGCAGACATTCCAGCTGAAACCCGTCATTCTTACGGTTTGACAGATGATTTGCTTCGTTTATCTATTGGTATAGAGGATGCGGAAGACTTGATTGCAGATTTAAAAATAGCCTTGGAGGGATAAGATATGACACAGTATAATTTTATAGATAGTCCGAATCGCCTATCCCAGCATGCGGAAAAATGGAGAAAAGTAGAGACGGATAAAGAACTCTTACCCTTGTGGATAGCAGATATGGACTTTGAGCCTCTACCAGAAATTCGCCAAGTTATCCGTGACTACGCAGATCATCATGTTTTTGGTTATCCTTATGCTAGTGACAGCCTCTATCAGTCCATTATTGACTGGGAAGATAGACAGCATGGCTACAAGATTGAAAGAGAGTCCATCCTGCTCATCGAAGGTGTTGTTCCTGCCTTAACTGTGGCTATTCAATCTTTGACTGAAGAAGGGGATGCAGTCCTAATTAACACGCCTGTCTACCCACCCTTTGCACGGACTGTCAAATTAAACAATCGCCAGCTTGTTACTAATTCACTTGTAAATGTGGATGGCATTTTTAGAATTGATTTTGACCAGCTTGAAAAGGACATTGTTGAGAATCAAGTGAAACTCTATATTTTCTGTAATCCACACAATCCAGGTGGTAGGGTTTGGAGCAAGGAAGAACTCTTAGCTATTGGACGTCTCTGTCAGAAACATGGCGTCGTTCTTGTCTCAGATGAAATTCATCAAGATTTGGCCTTATATGGTCACAAACATGATACCTTTAATACGGTGGATAAAAATTTCAAAGATTTTTCAATCATCTTATCATCTGCAACTAAAACATTTAACATTGCTGGAACGAAAAATAGCTTTGCTATTATTGAAAATCCAAGCATTCGCAAGACTTTCGCTAAGCGTCAATTGATAAATAATCAGCACGAGATTCCAACGATTGGCTTGTTAACCACAGAAGCTGCGTTTACTTATGGAGATGAGTGGTTGAAGGAGTTGAAGGTTATTTTGGAGAGAAATATAGACTTTGTTGAGGAGTATTTGACAACCCATACAAGGATCAAGGTCATGAAGCCCCAGGGAACCTACCTCATCTGGCTTGATTTTTCTGCTTATGAGTTAGAGCATGCGGAGCTCTTTGATATTCTTCATTGTAAAGCGAAGTTGATTTTGAATGATGGTTTGACCTTTGGTAAGGAAGGTAAGCACCATGCACGTCTAAATGTGGCAGCACCATTTGATGTCATTGAAGAAGCCTGTCAACGACTTGGAAACGTTTTTGGATAAAGAAATAAGGACTAGGTGTGAGTAAAATCACCTAATCCTTATTTTTTTGTGTTTTTCTAAATTCTGTCGGGCTCATATGGAAATAATTTTTGAAGGCCGCACTGAAGGTGAGAGGGTCTTGGTAGGTTATATCAACCTAAAAGAAAAAAACTTTGAAATTGTTGAAATAGAAGAGGGCAAAATTACCACAATTGAGTTATAATATGATTATATAGAAAGAGGGGAACTCCCCTTTTTCTTGCGTAAATAAGATTGTACAGAAAGGATCAATCAAATGTCAGAAATACTAAAAACAGATTGGTGGAAAAAATCCGTCATTTACCAAATTTACCCTCGTAGTTTTCAAGATTCAAATGGAGATGGAGTAGGGGATATTCGAGGGATTATCAGCCGATTAGATTATCTTCACGAGCTAGGAATTGATGCTATTTGGCTTAGTCCTGTTTATCAGTCCCCCATGGATGACAATGGTTACGACATCAGCGACTACCAAGGAATTGCTCCAGAATTTGGGACCATGGAAGATATGGAAGAGCTGATTGCAGAAGGCCATAAGCGCAATATCAAAATAATCATGGATTTGGTGCTCAATCATACCTCGGATGAACATTTCTGGTTTCAAGAAGCCCTCAAAGGACCAGATAATCCCTATTATGATTATTATGTTTGGGCTGATGAGCCGAATGAATTACGCTCGACCTTTTCAGGCTCTGCTTGGGAATACGTTCCACATCTGAACAAATACTATCTCCACCAATTCTCTGTTAAGCAACCAGATCTGAACTGGAAAAATCCTGCTCTGAAACAAGAAATCTGGGACATGATCAATTTTTGGATTGAAAAAGGTGTCGGCGGTTTCAGGCTAGATGTGATTGATTTGATTGGAAAAGAACCGGAAAAATTAATTACAGCCGATGGACCGACTCTCCATCCTCTTATTCAGGAATTAAATGAGAAAACCTTTGGTGCATACGATTTAGTGACTGTTGGGGAAACCTGGAGTGCCAATCCAAAAAATGCTCAGTTATATTCGCATCCTGACCGAAAAGAATTTTCGATGATTTTCCAATTTGAACATGTAGGACTTGATCAGCAGGAAGGGAAAGAAAAGTGGGATTTGGCACCGCTTGATCCAGCTCGTTTACATAACGTTCTATCCAAATGGCAGACTGAACTGGTTGGTAAAGGCTGGAACTCACTTTTCTGGAATAACCACGATTTACCTCGTGCCATTTCTCGCTTCGGTGATGATCGACCTGCATTTCGTGAACTAAGTGGTAAAATGTTGGCTATTTATCTTCATTTTATGTCAGGGACACCTTATATCTACCAAGGTGAGGAAATTGGTATGATTAATACACCGATTACGGATATTAACCAAGCGGACGATATCGAAACACGTCGCATGTATGCGGAACGGATTGAAAATGGCTTTACCAAGGAGGAATTGATTATTTCTATAAATGCCAAAGGTCGTGATAATGCTCGCCGTCCAATGCAATGGACAGGAGCAGAAGGAGCGGGCTTCAGTACAGGTCAAGCCTGGCTGGCTTTGGGAGATACTGTCAAAGACATCAACGTTGAAAAAGCACTTGCAGACAAACAATCGCTTTTCTATACCTATAAAAAATTAATCGCTCTTCGGAAAGAGTATCCTTGTATGTCTGAAGGAAAATATGAAGTGATGGAGACTGAAAATAGCTCGGTAATGGCCTACCGTAAATATGATGAACAGGATGATTTCATCATATTAGTAAACTTTTCAAGCAAGGAGCAGGCTTATACTATAGCTGTGGAAGAATATTCTATTTTCATGAACAATTATGAAAACGAAGAGGCGATTAATAAAGGGATGTTGAGACCTTTTGAAGCTATCGTTTTCAAAAAATAAATAAATTTGCCATATTCTCAAGCATTTTTTCAATTTTTTTGGTAAAATAGAAAAAACAAAAAAGAGAGGTTTTATCATCATGGGGAAATTCCAAGTCATTTCACACCCACTCATTCAGCATAAGTTGTCTATCCTTCGTCGTACATCTACTTCAACAAAGGATTTTCGTGAGTTGGTTAATGAAATCGCGATGCTGATGGGTTACGAAGTTTTGCGTGACTTGCCACTTGAAGATGTGGAGATTGAAACGCCAATCACTAAAACAGTTCAGAAACAAATTGCAGGTAAAAAATTAGCTATCGTACCAATTCTTCGTGCAGGTGTTGGTATGGTTGATGGTTTGCTAAGCTTGGTACCAGCAGCTAAAGTTGGTCACATCGGTATGTACCGCGATGAAGAAACCCTTCAACCCGTTGAGTATCTTGTGAAATTACCAGAAGATATTGATCAACGTCATATTTTTGTAGTTGACCCAATGCTTGCTACAGGTGGTTCAGCCATTCTTGCAGTTGATTCATTGAAAAAACGTGGTGCTTCAAATATCAAATTTGTTGCTCTTGTTTCAGCTCCAGAAGGTGTAAAAGCTCTTCAAGATGCACATCCAGACATTGATATTTACACAGCAGCTTTGGATGAAAAACTCAATGAAAAAGGCTACATCGTACCAGGTTTGGGAGATGCAGGTGACCGCTTGTTCGGTACAAAATAATTGATTAAAAGGAATCAGCTCTGCTGGTTTCTTTTTCATTTCCTGAAATCGTGTTTTTTATTTGACCAATTTTGACTATTCATATATAATGGGTACAGAAAATCTCGAAAAGGAGTAATTTTATGATTCCAGTAGTTATTGAACAAACTAGCCGTGGTGAGCGCTCGTATGATATTTATTCCCGTTTGCTCAAGGATCGCATTATCATGTTGACAGGACCAGTTGAGGACAACATGGCTAATTCGATTATTGCACAATTGCTTTTCCTTGATGCCCAAGATCCTACAAAGGATATTTACCTCTATGTTAATACGCCAGGAGGCTCGGTGTCAGCAGGTCTTGCCATTGTAGACACGATGAATTTCATTAAAGCTGATGTTCAAACCATCGTTATGGGAACAGCTGCGAGCATGGGAACCATCATTGCATCCAGCGGTGCCAAGGGCAAACGTTTCATGTTGCCAAATGCAGAGTACATGATTCACCAACCGATGGGTGGAACAGGTGGTGGCACTCAGCAAACAGACATGGCTATTGCAGCAGAACACCTATTAAAAACACGTAATAAGCTAGAAAAAATCTTGGCAGATAATTCAGGTAAGACAGTCAAGCAAATCCATAAGGATGCAGAACGGGATTACTGGATGTCAGCAGAAGAAACCTTGGCTTACGGATTTATTGACCAGATTATGGACAATACAAAAGTCAAATAAGCAGTGACAAATATGTAATAACACTGACTATTCCTATTAGCTCCAACTCTTTTACAGGTAGTTGGAGCTTTTCATTTGTCATTGAAAACGGTATAATATAGAAAGAGAATTTTTAGAGGAGAAGACATGTTTGAGAAGAAAAATCGCACTTGCTTAACTGTCTATTTACACTACAATCGTGATGCACGTAAACTCAGCCAATATGGAGATATTGTTTACCATTCCAAACGATTGCGATATGTTTTGGTGTATATGGATCAAGAACTAGTAGAAGCTACCATATTAAAATTGAAAAAGGAACGTTTTGTAAAAAAAGTAGTTCCTTCGTACATTAAGGAACTAGACCAAAACTTTGTAGGTAATCTATGGAGAGATGAAGAACAATCAGTCGTAGGATAGTCGGAATTAGCAGGGGATACATACCTGCTAATTTTTTGTCTTAAACAAAACATAGATTTCTAATTATCCTTTTAAATCTCATTAAATGCTCGCAAATCCTTATTCTAAAGGGCTTCGAGCATTTTTACTGTTGGAAGATACTTCACGTTTCCTTATATATTTCCTCATGAATTGACTGTCAGAAGTGGTAAATTAGTAGTAAATTCATCTGTACTACTAAGCAACAAGACGTTCCTGCTGTTTCTTTTTTTCCAAGCGGTTCATCTCTGCCATAGCAGAATCGAATGTAGCATGTGCGTAATAGTTCAGCGTCATGTTTATATTCGCATGCCCCATAATGTACTGCAATGCTTTTGGGTTCATTCCTGCATTTGCATAGTTAGTGCAGAACGTATGACGCAAAATGTGTGGAGTGATATGGGGTAGCTTATCCTCATGATATTTATTGTATTTCTTGACAAGGTTTTTCAACATACCATTGTAATCACTTGCCACTTTAGGATAGTCTTTCCCATTGAGAAAAAGGAAATTACTATAACCATCAATCACAACACATTTACGGTTCTTCCGATTCGCCAGCACTCGCTGAAACGCTTGATAGGCTTCTTCAACCATAGGAACTTGTCGTTCGCCACTTTTAGTCTTGGGAGTTTCAATGTAGTATCCATTTTCAGTATCTCGTAGTAACTGATGGTCTACCTTGACAAGACGATTTTCAAAATCCAAATCTGGAAGTGTCAGACCGCCAAACTCTGAAATACGAAGACCCGTTTTTAAGAGTATCAGGATTTCATCATAATTCTTGCTGTAGGTCTTATCAGCTTTCGCAAAGGATAACAGCTTTTCTTCCTGCTCCGTTGTCAATGCGACTTTAGGAACAGTATCATCATCAATGACGGTATTTAGCTGGAAGTCAAAGGGATTCTTCCGAACACAATCGTCTTCAATCGCAATATAGAATGAAGCCCTTAAAGAACGCTTATAGTTATTGATGGTTTGATAAGCATATCCATCTTCACTCATTCTAATCGCCCATTCTTTAGCGTCAGACGGTTTAATGCTGTCTATGCTCCTTGCACCTAACTTGTCCTTTGTCAAAATATCCATCAGATATTTCCGTCCAGTTTGCGTGCCTTTCTTCACATTGGGTCTTTGAGCATTCTGCTTTGCGTAAAGCTGACAAAGTGTCATTTTCTTTCCTACAACATCAATGCCATCATGAATGTCTTTCAGTAGCTCCGCAACTTTTTCCCGAAGAGGAACACAATCACGCTTTCCTGCTGGTACTCTGTCTGTAGCCACCAGTTTCCATGAGTAGATAAATTGCGGTTCTCCAAATGAATCTACATATTTATATAAGTATCTTCCGTCTTTTCGTTGGCTCTCCCCAGTCTTTAAAATGCGACCTTTATTGTCACGTCTTTTCTCTGACATGGCTTTCGCTCCTTTCCAAAATGGAAAGAGCCTTGATACGACTTAATGCTATTTTATCATATCCAAGACCCTTTGGCGACGCTAGATTGCGTCCAATTTATCAATAATTTTTTCAAACTGTTTTCGCTTTATCTGAATACGATTGCCATTCATAATCAGCCAATCAGCATTTTTATTTTCATCTGCCAAACGACGGAGCTTATTTTCGCCAATACGGAAATACTTAGACGCTTCTTCAATGGTCAGGGTATAACGCTCCCAGATAGGAATATCTGTCTGCTTCATAAAATCCTCCTTTCCCAATCACACGTTAGATTTCATAAAAGTAGTTTTACAAGCAATCGAACAGCTTTAGCAAAGCTCACGGGAGTTCCACCCTTGCACGGTTCTCGTCCAACTGTACTCATTGCCTGCGACGCTTTTAACGCTCGGACTATGACGATACAGGAGTATCATTATTACGATAAGAATGTCTTCGCTGGCAATCCTGCTAAAGATTACTTCTCGGATCACTGACATGAATCGCTCGCTATCTTTACAGGGCAGGTCATGGCGGTCAGCTCCGTTGGCTCTTTTCTTATCGAAATGTATTCGACTGCTGTTATTCAGTTTTCAAAGAACAGATGGCTTGTCAGCCTATCAAAACATACTGAAAGACAATATGCTTTGATGGAATAACAAACCTCCCCAATCGGGAAGTATGGAAAGCTCGTCCGCACTTCCACGAAAAGAGAGATAAATCGGTGCTACTCAATCTCAAATGACAGGATTTTTGTAATCAACCTGGTTTCCATTCGTCCACGTAAGACCTCATCAACGACCATACTTTGATTGCCATATTCATCTTTCATCAACCGTAGAGAGCGTTTAGCAATGTACCCTCTGTAATAATGTAGAATCTGGTTAATCGCTTCTGTATCGCCATCACAAGCCTTTACAATCAATGGGAATGGAATTCTGGAATATTCTTTTCTCATTCTTCGTTTTCCTCCTCCATAAACTTCTTGATTAAGGCTAGTCCGCTCATTCTATGCCGATAGACAGTAGAGCGGTTCAATTTCAGTAAATCCGCTATTTCTGAATCGCTCATGTCCATAAAATAGAACAGCAGTAGGATTTCACGCTTCTTGTCTGGCAATTCTTTTAGTGCTTCACTCAATAAATCATTTTCGATACCAACCGAAACATCAGTGAGCGTAAAAATTTGAAAATCAGATGAATAGCTGTCTGTCGTCGCAAATTGGTTGACGAGATATTCGCCAATATCCGAAAAGGACACTTCACGCTTTGCCAGCCTTGAAAGATAAAGGAAATAATTCTTCCGCTCATCGTCCATAGCTCGCATACAGATAAAATCAAACTGATGTTCAATTCTCTCTTGAAAAGAAGATGGTTTCATGTTTCTCACCCCCTTTCTTTTGAAAGGAAGTGAGCTTTGCTCTTTTATCTCCTTTCACTCTTACTCCCAATGTGAAAGGGGGATTTGTTGCATTAAGAATTGAAAAAACTTTAAAAATTATCCATAGATACAAAAAAAGCACATAGACAGATTGATTTATCTGTTTATATGCTTTAATTGTTCTTGCTATATGATGTATAAAACCACATCGATAGACGTATTTATCTATTGCTGGTGGATAACTTTTTTTGATAAGAACCCAGTAACAGGAATAAGATTGTATGTAATATATCTCATGGCAACTTCGACCTCCAACGAACCGCCATTTGAAAGTGAGAATTACGTTTTTACAGCACAAATAGCACTACCAAACAACGGCTTTTTTTTATTGGAGTTGAGTAGTGCTTGTATTAATATATAAACCTTAGGAACTCACAAACTATATAACACGTTTTTCTATACCTGTTTCAAATTTAATAGGAACAGTAAAATGTATAGAGGTGGTCTATTATGCGTAAAAAAGAAGATAAATTTGATTTTAGAGCCTTTGGTTTAGCAATCAAAGAAGCTCGAATGAAACGAGGTTTGACTCGTGAACAAGTGGGAGCATTAATTGAAATTGACCCACGGTACTTAACTAATATTGAAAATAAAGGGCAACACCCCAGCATACAAGTTCTTTATGACCTTGTATCGTTACTTCATGTTTCCGTTGATGAATTTTTCTTACC
>NZ_JAOTGL010000014.1:0-51789 GCF_044427045.1 Streptococcus sp. 2022WUSS135 | reverse complement strand
AGAGTAGAACAATTTCTAGTTTCTCAGAGACAGACTTTGGACTTCTTTTGGACATAATAAAACTCCCTTTATAGTTTCTAGTGAAAATTTTTGTTTTTTCACTGTCCACTATAAGGGGAGTATATCAGTATCCAATCGCGTTTTCTTTTTAAAAAGGTAATTTACCTGCAAAGGCACCTAGTTTTTTCTGAGTCGCCTCGTCGACTTTTGTAAGTGCAGCGTTGACGGCTTGGATTGTCATTTCTTGCAAGGTTTCAAGGTCGTCTGCATCCACAACGTCAGCCTTGAAGTCAATAGAAACCAATTTCTTGTCGCCAGTAAAAGTAGCAGTAACCAAGTCCTGCACAGAGCTACCAGTAAATTGAGCAGCAGCCAACTCAGCTTGGCTCTTCTCCATTTGTTTTTGCAGTTTTTGAGCTTGGCGCATCATGTTTTGCATATTCATCATAAGATTTTTAAGATTCCTTTCGTACCAAGGGTTTAGACCTTGTTTGTAAATTTTCGTTGCCTTATTTTGCCTTATTGTTAAAAATTTTCAAAGGCAGAAGCAATTTCTTTTTGTTGGGTTGGAAATAAATGCGAGTATACATTTATTGTAGTGTTGATTGAGGAATGACCTAATCGTTTCATCAAAGTAAAGAAAATATAGTCTTTACATTCTCCATTACGTAAACCTTGGGAAACTGGGAACGCAGCATGAGAATGTCTGAAATCATCCATCACTAATATCTACCTTCCATTTCTTATTATTTTGTCTAGTTACTGCCATTTGAAACTCCTTTTTCAATGGCAGTAACTCCTCGTATGTTAGTAATTATATCATGTTTTGGAGATAACTCAAAGCCTAGAATGTCTTCAATAGTCTTGATTGGGACTCGCCCAATCCGTTTATTCTTATACCAAGAAAAATCATTTGAGACAAGTTTACTATTGGTCAATAACCACTTTTCTATTTTTTATACACTCGATTTTCTTCTTTCAAGAACTGGATAATATTATCCTTTAACTCCTCAAAATCACCTTGAAACGTAGCAATCTCGATTGTCTTTTTCAGTCCATCGCTTAATGAGAGATTTGACTGAAAACCATTCATTGCTAGAAACATGTGTAAAGCAAGTACAGCAGTCCTTTTGTTGGCATTATAGAATGGGTGTTTCTTGATTAGATTTATCCAGATAATTGCAGCCTTGCTATAGATATCCGGATAAAGTACTTTTCCAAAAATTTCTTGCTTTGGTTGTTCGATAATCATTTGAAGGCTATTTAGGTCAGCGATTCCTACTGGTTCTTTAGGAGAATACTTTCCGATAACCATAACATTGATTTTGATAATGTCTTCAGCGGACAGGTATTTCATTTATCTACTAACTCTTTCAATAATTCATCGTATTGATTCATGGCTTTTTCAAGTTCTCTATCAAAATCAAATTTTGGCTCAGCTTTACGAATGATAACATTACTTCCAGAAGTGACGAATTCGATTTCTTCACCAATTTCTGCGCCAAGTGCCTCTTTAATAGCGTTTGGGATAGTGATAACAGTGCTGTTGCCTGTTTTTCGTAGCAGAACATTCATTGTATTTACCTCCTATATTTGTAAATACATTATACAAGATGTATACAAAAATTAAAAGTAAATAATTTAACAGGGTCTGTTTTATTTCAGACTTTTTCGCAATTTTTGGTACAATGCAATAAAATAGTAAATAACTTAGTAAAAGACGTAGTAAAAATTTGGTATTTCAGTATAGGGCGTTACCAACCACTATTGGATTGTTGATCAAACTATATTTTTTATATTGTAATTAGCTACTTGTTTTACTTTTGTCATTCGTAAAAGAAGAAAATTTCAGAAACGATCAATGACTGAAAACATCAATCTTCTAACTTTGCAGAATAGGCTGCAAAGTACAGAAGGTGGTAGCTATCAGGAAAATTGGTTGTTTTTTGCGTCCAATAATGATTGTGAATTTTTTTGAAAGGCTCTACCTTCTCAAAATAAGTTCTAGTCGGCAATATTGGACATAAATTTGACATATTAATCTATTTTAAATTGACTTTGAGGGATAAATTCGCTATAATATAAGAAAAACTGGTTATAACCAGAAATCACGGAGGAGGAGCTATGTTCCGTTTAGCAAAAGAAGAACTTGAAAAGTTGGGAGCTATGATTACGGCGACCGAAATTTACCAACAGCCAGGCTTATGGAAGGAAGCGTATCAACTCTATCTTGACCAATTGGAAAAAATCGAGAGTTTTCTAAAATCAATCAAGGAAAAACATGACTTTGTTCACGTTGTTTTTACAGGTGCAGGGACTTCTGACTTTGTTGGTCAAAGCATTGCCAACTACCTCAACCAAGTCAATGACTTGAAACACATTCGTTTTTCTGCCATTGGTACAGTGGAGCTGGTTAGTCGTCCACATGACTATCTACAGGCTGATCTTCCAACTATCCTGGTGTCCTTTGCCCGTTCAGGAAATTCACCAGAAAGTGTGGCAGCAGTTGAAGTCGCTAAGCAATTGGTAGATAAATTGTATCAAGTAACCATTACCTGTGCACCAGAAGGTAAGCTGGCACTAGCGGCTGAAGGAGATGCTGAAAATCTCCTGCTCTTGCAACCAGCTGGTTCAAACGATAAGGGCTTTGCCATGACAGGTTCTTACAGTTGTATGGCTCTGACAGCCCTCCTCGTCTTTTCGCCAGCCAGTCAAGAAGAAAAAGCTGCATGGGTTGAGACCATTGCCCGTCTAGGTCAAGATGTTTTGGACCGTGAAGACTACGTGCAAGACTTGATTAACCTTGATTTTGAGCGAGTGATTTACCTCGGTTCAGGTGGTTTCTACGGTCTTGCCCACGAAGCTCAGTTGAAAATTCTGGAATTGACAGCAGGCAAGATTGCGACCATGTACGAGTCACCACTCGGTTTCCGTCATGGACCAAAATCCTTCATCAATGACAAGACCTTGATTTTCCTCTTTGCCTCAAACGATGGCTACACACGCCAGTACGATGTGGACTTGCTCAATGAAGTCCATGGTGATGGCATAGCAGAGCGGATAGTGGCATTGTCGGCTGATAAGTTAGTCGGTACAGAAGCAGCCAACTTTGTCTTGGCAGAGGGCGGAGCAGAGCTGCCAGATGTCTTCCTTACCTTCCCTTATATCCTTTTTGCTCAAACGGTATCCATCATGGCAGCGGTAAAATGCAAGAATTTGCCGGATACACCATCGCCAACAGGCACCGTCAACCGTGTGGTGCAGGGGGTGATTATCCATCCTTTAGAAAAATAGTTACATCTATTCAATGATGAAGAAATAGAGCTATTCGGTAGAGTTTTAACACATAAAAAACACACCCAACCACTCGAATATCATGGTACAATAACAGTATATAATAAAATATAATTAGGAATAATAGAAATGGAAACTGCAAATAAAAAATTCAGATATAGTATTCGTAAATTTAAAGTCGGCGTAGGCTCGGTGCTAATTGCTACTTGCTTACTTGGTGCGGGAGTCTCGACACCAATCGCTTTTGCGATGACAGAGGCTTCAACAGCTACTCAAGTTGAAGCAATGGCAAAAGTTGAAGAAGTTCAGAAGCTTGTGAAAGAATTGGAAAAAGAGCTGGAGGAACTGGATAAGGTTCCGAGCTATGGTGATGATGAGGAATATTCGTATCAGAGGGCTTTGTGGGAGGAGAATTTAAGAATTGGTAAATCCGACATAGTGTATGCTTTGAAAATGCAAGCAGATGACAAGTTCTTTCATAAAATCAAAGAAAATTTGAATGATTTCAAATATCAAATAAAAATGGAAAGTTATATCCGTCAGGTTGCAGAATTTCGAAAAAAATACCCTGGTGATGAAAAAATTGAGGAAGAATATAATGAACATTTAAAGCAAGATGTGGGAAGGAGCATAGCTAGCCAAGAAGGAGGTCCCTTAAGAGGGTACGTTGATGTAGAAGCAAGTACGGCCATGGACAAAATTAGGCAACGAGTTGCTGAATTGGAAAAATCAAAACAAACTCAGTCAAGTCCCGCAGATGAGCCAACTCCAAAAGCCGAGGAAGAAGCTCCGAAAACAGAAGAAAAAGCTCCAGAAACGAAAGAAGACACTCCAAAATCTGAGAGCGAAGTTCCACAAACCGACCCAGCGCCAAAAGAGGAAGACACTCCTGCTCCGAAAGCAGAGGAGAAGACTCCGGAATCGAAAGAAGAGACTCCAGTTCCAACACCGGACGTAGAGCCAGCCCCAGTGCCAAAAGCAGAAGAGCCAACTCCAGCGCCAAAAGTAGAAGAGGAAACAGAGGCTCCGAAAACAGAAGAGAAGGCACCAGAATCGAAGGAAGAAACACCGAAAACTGATACGGAAGCTCCTAAAGATGAGAAAGAGGTTCCGGCTCCAACTCCAACACCGGATGTGGAAGCACCAAAAACTGAGAAAGAAGAACCAGCTCCAACTCCAGCGCCAAAAGCTGAGGAAGACGCTCCGGCTCCAACACCGGCACCAAAAGAGGAAGAGGTTCCAACTCCAGCCCCAGTACCGGAAACTCCAATGGACGAGCCGAAAATGGAAGAACCAAAAGCGGAAATGCCAGCACCGGCACCGAAAGAGGACGAAGTTCCGGCACCAATGCCAGAGGCCCCAGCGCCGAAAGAGGAAGAAGTACCGGCACCAATGCCAGAGGCTCCAGCTCCAAAAGCCGAGGAAGAGGTTCCGGCTCCAGCTCCAGCACCGGAAACTCCAATGGACGAGCCGAAAATGGAAGAACCAAAAGCAGAAATGCCAGAGGCTCCAGCGCCAAAAGCTGAGGAAGACACCCCAGCTCCGAAAGCTGATGACGAAGTTCCGGCACCAATGCCAGACACTCCAGCGCCGAAAGAGGATGAAGTTCCGGCACCAACTCCAATGCCAGAAACTCCAAAAGCCGAGGAAGAGGTTCCAACACCAGCCCCAGTACCGGAAACTCCAATGGACGAGCCGAAAATGGAAGAACCAAAAGCAGAAATGCCAGAGGCTCCAGCGCCAAAAGCTGAGGAAGACACCCCAGCCCCGACTCCAATTCCAGAAGCTCCAGCCCCGAAAGCCGAGGACGAAGTTCCGGCACCAATGCCAGATGTTCCAGCACCAAAAGCCGAGGAAGAGGTTCCAACACCAGCCCCAGTACCGGAAACTCCAATGGACAAACCACAAATGGAAGCACCGAAAACTGATAAAGTAGAGTCTGACAAACAGAAGCCAGAGGCTAAGCAACCAGAAATGGAGCAACCGAAAGCAGAAGACATGCCGAAGGAGGAAATGCCAAAGGCTGAGCAACCAAAAGCGGAAGACTCTACACCTAAGACAGCAGTTCCAGAAGTCGCGCCAAAAACAGCGGAAAAACCAAAGCTAGACTTCACAACAAAAGAACGCAAGGTAGAAGAAGCTCTCCCTATCAAAGAAGAAATCAGATATGATGCAAGCCTAGCGCTTGGCAAATCATACCTTCTTCAAGAAGGAAAAGCAGGTAAAAAAGTATCTGTTTATCAAGATGTCATAGTTGATGGTAAAGTTGTCGCAACCAACCTATTATCAGAGACTGTTGTTGAAGGTCAAAACCGTATCCTTGTAAAAGGTAGCTTGGAAATGAAGAAAGAAGAAGTAAAAACAACTCCTTCAGTACAATCGAATCCGACACTGAGTCACAAAGGTGCACCTTCTGCAAACAAAGCAACCCTACCTGCAACAGGTGAACAACGCAATAACCTAGCCTTAGTAGGCCTTGGTTTAGCTGGAATTAGCTTGGCAGTAGTCGCTACAGCTATAAACAAAAAATCTAAAGATCAAATCTAAACCATTATGAAACAGCAACAAAGAGGCCGGGCGGAAATGCCCAGCCTCTTTTTAGAGCTGAAAATCAAATATTAGTGCGGTAAAATTAACTGTGATTGACTTAAATCAAGGTGGATTTGCCATTGAGAATTATCTCGAACAGTGCATTCAAAGTCGGTGGTGTAGAGGATTAGCTCCAGCACATCGCCTTTTTTCAGCTGATAAATGGTCGGTTGCAGTTTCCAGCTCAGGTCCATCCACTGGTCAGGCACCACTTCCTCGACAGTCATTAGGTCGGTGCGGTTTTGCAGGTTCACAAAGCCCTTGGTTACCAAGCGTTGTGGCATCTCCACATAAGGCAACTCCAGCAGATTTTCTTGGGCATGGTAGCGGCCGTTGTCCAAGCTCAACCGCGTTTTGGGCGTTGGGATTGGGGCTAGGCGTTTTTTATTTCCCTTGTCCAATAGCTGAGCAGATAAGAGGCCTTTGCCTACACTAGAAGCTACACGGAGTTTCAGCGTGACCTGTCCGTTGAGCAGGAGGTCCTCCGTTACAGGCAGCTCGATGCTGACTTGGTTGGCCTTGCCTGCATAGAGGTCCTGGTGGAAGGCTGGGTAGGATTTGCCGTAGCGGTCAAAATCTTCTTGGGCATACTGATTTGCAACGGTCTGGCTTCCAGTACCTAGTGGCAAGACAGCCTCGTTTTCACCGCCAAAGGTGTCCAAGGTCGTCCAAGTTTGCTCACCGCTGTTGTCCTGCCAGATAACCGTTGGCAGTTGGTAGTTGTTCTCGTAGCCCAGCAGTTTTTGACTGAGCAGGGCGTTCATGGACTCACGGAAGTCGATAGACTGCCAGTTGTTCATATAAACGTGGGCACCGTTGTGGAAGAAGAGGTGCTTTTTGATGTTGCTTGGTAGGGCATGGAACATATTCCAGACGTGAATCGGCTTGACATTCCAGTCCTGTGAGCCGTGGGTAAAGACTACCTCACACTTGACCTTATCAGCGTGGAGCAGATAATTGCGGTCATGCCAGTATTGATTGTAGTCGCCGCTGGTGCGGTCCAGGGCAGTACGCTCGGCAGCCAGTCCTTTTTCGTAGGCTGCTTTATTGCGGAGAAAGTCGCCTGCTTGCAGACTCTTGGAGTAGGTCAAGGCGGTCAAGCTGTCCAGATCCTCGCCTGGATAGCCGCCAGGGCTGGTCACCAGCCCGTTTTCACGGTAGTAGTCGTACCAAGAGGAAATCCCTGCTTCTGCGATGACGACTTCCAATCCGTCCACGCCAGTTGTTGCCAAAGCATTGGACATAGTACCGAGATAAGATAGTCCTGTCGTCGCCACCTTACCATTGGCCCAATCGGCCTTGACCTCAAGCGAGCGAGTATGGTCTGTGTAGGCCTTGGTGCGACCGTTCAGCCAGTCAATCACCGCTTTATAGCCCTCCACCTGCTGGTAGTCGCCGGATGTCATGTAGCCCGTCGAGCCCAGAGTGCCGACCCCAGACACGTGGAGGCTGGCAAAGCCACGAGCGAGGAAGTAGTCATTGAGGGAGTAAGAAGTGATGTGGCCCAGTTTTTCAGTGGCAGGGCTGACAGGTAGGTCCCGCTGGTCCAAGTCTCGTTTGGTGATACTGGACTGCTTGACCTGAATGGTGCCGACTTGTTTTTCAGCCAGTTCCCCTTCCATCTTATGCAGGGCCTTATCGCTGGCTGCATCGTTCACTCCTTGATGATAAGGGCTGTTTGTAATCACAGCGGGGATTTTCTCGTCAAAGTGCGGACGGAGAATGGATAGCTTAACAATATCTGTTTGCCCATTCCCCGCCGTATCGACAGGCGTTTCGATATAGACCACCTCACGAATAAGGTTTTTTGTTGAAAAGGTTGCCAGAGATTTGCCGTTGAAGAAGTGGTAGTGATTGTCCTCTGGGATTAGGTCATCGCTGACTAGCTGGTCAATCAAGGTGTTTCCAGACTTGGTACGAGTAGCGAGTAGCTGGTAGAGGTTTTCGATGATGTCCCCATAGACAATCGGGAAGTCGGTTTTCTCCACGAAGTCCATGACATCTGTATAATCTACACCAGGCACAAAGCCTAACAACTGAAATGCCACTTGATAGAAAATCTGATTTGTCAACTCACGGTCAGACTGAAAGAAGGTCAGCAGATCTGTGTCCCAATCCGCAATCATGTTGGACAGGGCAAAGTCGGTGTTTGCTGTCAGGAAATGGCACTTTCTGACAAAGGTTTCTAAATTTGTCTTACTACTTGCATCAGGAATCAGTTGAAATCCCAGAGAATCAAGTTCTTGCAAGCAGATAGAGGTCTCTTTTTTTATGAAAGAAAATTGATTAAAACGCATAAATTCTCCTCTTTTTTAGGATAATAGTCTATAATAGCTATTATATCGGATAAGTCAATGTTTGTCTAAAAATTATCAGTATATATAGAGATATTAATGTATAAAACGACGATACAATTACTTGTAAAATGATGAAAATTTTTATACAATATTGTAGAATGACTGAGGAGTTGAAATGTATCGTGTTGAGAAAAAATGAAGCTATAGTCCCTATTTTACGTATTAATAATAGGGCTATTAACCAAGGATTTTTAGAAGAAAATCTAGGAATGAAAACCAAGCTCGAAGATGGTCCTTTTGCTGATTTTGGAGATAGAACAAGCCAAGAAACGAAGCTCGTTTTGACAGAATCTCCTGGTAATCGCACCCGTGCTGTCGAAGGGCTTAAAAAACTGAATAAAATTGTGGTAAAAGTAGATGATGCCTCTGAAATTGAAGCTTTGCTGGCGCAAGGTTCACAGTATAGTAAGCTCTACCAAGGAAAAAATGGCTATGGTTTTGAAGCTGTTTCGCCAGAAGGAGATACCTTTCTTTTACATGCGGAAGCATCTGTTGATGACCTAAAAGAAATCCTTCCACCTGTTCCATTTAAGGTGCAGGGTGACTTTTCTGGTCTGACTGCTTTTACAGTAGAGTCTGTCTGGATTAACAGCCCACAGGCAAGCATCAGCCAAGACTATTATGAGGCTATCCTACCTCAACAAGCCTTTTTGCGTTTTGTTGGAGCAGAAGGTGAAGATTTATTAACTCCTGCGGAACAAGTTTGGGATTTAGAAGGCTTGCGTTTTCCTGTCGAGCAGGACTTTGATTGGGCGCATTTGGAAAGCCAGTTGGAAGGACCATTCTTTAAAGATAAAAAAGCAAGCTTTATCCAAACGGTAGACCCAAGTGGTATTGAATTGTGGTTCGAAAAATGAGACAAGTAATTTTAGACAAGGTTTCAGAGCAGATTGAGCAAGGAGTTTATCCTGGTGCCAGTCTGGCTTTTTTTTCTGAGGGTCAGTGGCAGGAGTACTATCTAGGGACCCAGGATGGTCAGGCGCCGGTTGAGGCAGGTTTGACCTATGATTTGGCATCTGTTTCCAAGGTGGTTGGTGTGGGGACTCTTGCGGCTTTTCTGGTCAATAGCGGAGCTTTGGAGCTAGATAGAACCTTGCAGTCTTATTATCCAGCTTTTGCGGATAGTAAGGTCACCATTCGGCAATTATTGACCCATACTAGTGGTATCGATCCTTTTATTCCAAATAGGGATAGTCTGGATGCCGACCAGCTCAAGGAAGCGATTTTGAAGATTACCGTAACGGATAAGAAAGATTTCCTCTACACAGACATTAATTTTCTCTTGCTGGGCTTTTTGTTGGAGGAAATAGGTGGAGACAGTCTGGACCAGCTTATCAGACGAGACGTTCTAGAGCCCTTTGGCATGTCCCAAACCTCCTTTGGACCAGTCAGTCAGGCGGTGCCGACGGTGCGTGGCGTCAAAGCAGGTGTGGTGCATGATCCCAAGGCGCGTGTCTTAGGCCTCCACGCGGGAAGTGCAGGTCTCTTTTCGACCGTCAAAGATTTGGAAATCTTTTTGGAACACTATCTGACGGCTGACTTTGCGGCGGATTTGACGCAGGATTACGGTTTTGATGATAAGCGCAAGCGGTCGCTGGCCTGGGATAAGAAGGGGGACTGGTTGTCGCACACAGGCTATACGGGGACCTTTATCATGTATAATCGTCCCTTGCAGAAAGCTGCGATTTTTCTCTCGAATCGTACTTTTGACAAGGATGAGCGGGCCCAGTGGAAGTTGGATAGAAACCAGGTTATGGCTCTGATACGGCAAGTTCTGGAGGAAGAAGATGCTATTGACTAATATTCTTCGAAAATTAAAATTATCTATTGTCAAGAGCCTTGATGAGTGAAAAGCTCCAGTGGAGGTTTTCAGTCTGTTACCTTGAAATAAGAAAGTAACAGAGTTCTATCTTCGATTTCGTTTCTTAGGCTACTTTTGATTTTCATTGAGTATAACTATCCTCCCGTAGCGCTCAGAAGATTTTTCGACATAGTAAAAAGGACCTGCATGTGCAAGTCCTTTTGTGTTTGCTTGATTAAGCTTGACCTGAAACTTCTGCAGCGTGGTCGTCCATTGAAAGAACTTCGTGGAAGACACGTTGAGTCAATTCAGTTTTTTGCTCTTTAGTGAGGTATTTAGTGTTTACGCAGTATCCAGAGATACGAACGATAACATCTTCACCTGCCATAATCTTGTCATAAACGTCATTCAAGTCCATAACGTTCAAGTTGACGTGTTGACCACCTTGTTCGAAGTATCCGTCAAGGATTGTCACCAAGTTGTTCACTTGCTCATCGAATGTTTTACCAAGCGCTTTTGGTGAAACTTGAGTTGTCAATGAGATACCGTCGTTGGCATGTTTGAAGTTAAGTTTAGAAAGGGTATTCAAGTTTTGCAACCAACCACCACGAGCTTTAGAAGTTGGGTTAGCACCTGGTGGGAAGAATTCTACCTTAGTAGTGTTCACAGAACCATCTTCATTGAGGAATACACCACGGTGAACTGGAGAGTTACCAGTCTGTTTAGAGTAAGCAACGTTTGAAGTGATTGTCAAGATAGATACAGTAGCTTCAGCATTCTTGTACAATTTATGCTTGTTCAAGCGAGAGAAGAATGCTTCCATGAGCCATTTCGCAATGTCATCTACACGGTCATCATCCTCACCATAACGTGGGAAGTCACCAGTTACTTCGTAGTCGTAGATAAAGCCATCTTCGTCACGGATTGGTTTAACTTGTGCGTATTTGATTGCTGACAATGAGTCAACAGTGTTTGCGAAACCACAGATACCGAAGCCCATGTTAGCACGAAGGTGAGTTGGCAAGAATGCCATTTGAACTGCTTCGTAGTTGTACTTGTCAGTCATGTAGTGGATGATGTTCATGGCATCTACATAAGTGTCAGTCAACCAGTCAAGGGCGATTTCAAAGTTCTTAACCACTTGGTCGTAGTCAAAGACTTCAGATGTATTTGGTTCAACACCGTCGAATACTTTGTAATCTTTGTGAACATCATCGTAACCGTTGTTCCAGCTTGAAAGAAGAGCTTTAAGAACGTTTACGCGAGCACCGAAGTATTGGATGTTGTGGCGTTGGTCTTCGCTTTCTGGATCAAGTGGAGATACACAGCAAGAGATACATGACATTTCACCATAACCATCTTTCGCCATTGTTGTTACACCTTCGTATTGGATAGAAGAGTGTTTGTGGCTCATTGCCATACAGTAGCGACGGAATGAATATGGAAGTTGGTCTGACCAAAGAACTGTTAAGTTTGGTTCTGGAGAGTTACCGATGTTGTCAAGTGTGTTCAAGAAACGATAGTCCATCTTAGTAACACGGTGACGACCGTCGTTACCCATACCTGCCATAGATGTTGTCAAGAATGTTGGGTCACCAGAGTAGATTTCGTCGAAGGCTTTTGTACGAGCGAATTTCACTGTACGAAGTTTCAATACGAAGTCATCAACAAATTCTTGGATTTCAGCCTCAGTAAATGTACCACGAGCCAAGTCACGTTCTGCATAGATGTCAAGAACGATTGGCACACGACCAAGAGAAGTTGCTGCACCGTTGATAACACGACAAACAGCCATGAAAGCAATGTTTGTCCATTGGATAGCTTCTTTCGTGTTCATCGCAGGTTTGCGAACATCAACACCATAGTGATCACCTAAGCGTACAACTTGTTGCAATGCTTGGTACTGCATGTTGATTTCTTCGCGAAGACGGATTGATTCTTCGTCGATTTCAGTAATCGCATTCCAGTCAGCTACTTTTTCTTCCATCAAGTAGTCTGCACCGTAAAGTGCCAAACGAGCGTACATACCGATGATACGACCACGTGAGTATGCATCTGGAAGACCAGAAACGTGGTGTGAGTGGCGAGCACGGCGGATGTCAGCTGTGTAGGCACGGAAGATACCGTCGTTTACAGTTGTAGCATGTTTTGTATAGATTTCATGAAGGAGTGGGTCTGGAGTATAGCCGTTTTCGATAAGAGTTGTTTCAGCCATACGAATACCACCACGTGGCATGAAATTGAGTTTGAAGAGCTCATCGTTTTGGATACCGAAGATGAGTTCGTTCTCTTTATCGATGAAACCTGCTGGAATATCAGCGATAGAAGTAGCACGATCTACGTCCATTGGGAAGCGAGTGTCTTCGTAGCCAGCTTTTGTTTCTTCGATGATTTTTTTGATATGAAGTGAACGCTCAGTTGGGCCTGCGAGGAAGCTTTCATCTCCATCGTATGGAGTGTAGTTGGCTTGAACGAAGCGTGTTACACTTGCCTTATCTTGCCAATCTGTACCTTTAAAGCCTTCCCAGGCTTGGGCGAAAATGTCTTCAGCAACATTTTTTGTTTTAACTTTTGTTGACATGAGGGTTCTCCTTTTATGCTTTTGGGTATCGACTTTGTATCAATACCAACATGTCATCATTATACCATTTGAAAACACTTTCTACAAGACAAAAATACTTGAAAATAAATGAAAAACCTTTCAAGGGATATGAAAAAATTTGAAAGACAGAGTTGGTATTTTCAAAGTGAATTTCTGCTTGTATTTGTAATAAGGTGATAAGGTGTCGTTTATTGTATTGGTAAGATGGCTAGTTCAACGAATCTAAAGGCTGAAACTTCCTAAGAAATGCGGTATAATATAGCGAGTTAAACTTGAAAACAGGAAGAGGCAATCATGTTAATTTTTCCCTTAATCAATGATTTATCTAGAAAAATTATTCATGTAGATATGGATGCTTTTTTTGCTGCCATTGAGGTCAGGGATAATCCTGCTTTGAAGGGCAAACCTGTTATCATTGGGGCTGACCCAAGACTATCTGGCGGTAGAGGAGTGGTGTCTACCTGTAATTATGAGGCGCGTGCCTTTGGTATTCACTCGGCTATGTCCTCAAAAGAAGCTTATGAACGTTGTCCTCAGGCGATTTTCATTTCTGGCAATTATGAAAAATACCAGGAAGTTGGGCGACAGGTTCGAGAAATTTTTCATCGCTATACTGATTTGGTGGAGCCCATGTCTATCGATGAGGCTTACTTGGATGTAACAGAAAATAAGTTGGGCATCAGCTCTGCGGTTAAGATTGCCAAGCTTATCCAATACGATATTTGGAATGAATTGCATCTGACAGCTTCCGCAGGTGTTTCCTATAATAAATTTTTGGCAAAAATTGCCTCTGATATGGAAAAACCGCACGGTTTGACCTTGATTCTACCTGAAGATGCTGTTGGTATTCTCGCCTCCCTGCCTGTTGAAAAATTTCACGGTGTGGGGAAGAAGACGGTGGAACGCCTGCATGAGATGGGGGTCTACACGGGGCAAGATTTGCTAGATGTACCAGAAATGGTTTTGATAGATAGATTTGGGCGTTTTGGCTTCGACCTTTATCGGAAAGCGAGGGGCATTTCTAATTCGCCCGTTAAAGTGGACCGTATTCGTAAGTCAATTGGAAAGGAAAGAACCTATCGCAAACTTCTTTATCGGGAGGAGGATGTCCTGAAAGAGCTAATCAGTCTCTGCCAACGGGTCGCAGCTAGTTTGAAGCGGAATGGAAAAAAGGGGCGAACAATTGTTTTAAAGGTGCGTTATGGTGATTTTTCTACCTTGACGAAACGTCATAGTCTAGAGGTGTATACGGACCAGACGGAAACGATTGAGAAAGAGGTTCGTCAACTAATTGAAGAAATTGGGAAGATTGAAAAAGGGATTCGTTTGCTGGGTGTGACCGTGACTAATTTTCAAACTTGAGTTCTGTTTCAGTCTATGATAGACTGAAAAAAAGGAGAAGAGATGCAAATTTCAAGTAGATTTACCATTGCCAGCCATATCTTGGTTCTCTTGGCTCTGGAAGGAGAAAAAGAAAAACAGACCAGTACTAGCATTGCAGGCAGTGTCGGGGTTAATCCTGTCATTATCCGAAATATTTTGTCCCAACTCAAGGAGGCTGGTCTGGTAGAAGTAGCGCGTGGTGTTGGAGGTGCTCGCTTGGCACAGGCTCCAGACCAGATTACACTTTTGCACGTCTATCAGGCTGTGGAGTTGTTTGGAGAAAAGGGACAACTCTTCGGCTTTCATGAGCAGCCCAATCCAAACTGCCAAGTAGGTCGCAATATTCATCCCCTGCTAGATAGCCGTTTGGAAAATGCTCAGTCGGCTTTGGAAAATGAACTTGCTAAGACAAGGCTTGCTGATCTCTTGGCGGAACTATAGTCGTTTTATTAGGTCGATATAAGGAGAAACTCTGTTTCCTTATTTCCTCCTTCAAACACTCCACTGGACTATTGAACTAGTCTGTAGCATGTTGCACTAGCCCTAAAAGACTAGTTAGTGAATCATCCTTGTGATGATTTTTTTAATTTTTCGGTTGTAACAATTGACATTACAATATGAATGATTTATACTCATGTTGTAAATGTGATCATTACAACAAAAAACAAGTGAGGTATCAATATGAAAATAGCTATTATTGCGGCGAATGGTCAAGCAGGTCAAACCATTGCAAAGGAAGCAGTAGAACGTGGTCATCAGGTGACGGCTATTGTCCGTTCTGAAAACAAGAGCGTAGCCCAAGAAGTGATCCAAAAGGATGCTTTTGCTCTTACCAAGGAAGAGTTGGCAGGCTTTGATGTAGTAGTCAATGCTTTTGGTGCTTGGACACCAGAAACCTTGCCGGGTCACGCTCGTCTTGCGGAGCATCTAACGACCATCCTTGCTGGTAGTCCAACTCGTCTTTTAGTAGTTGGTGGTGCAGGCAGTCTTTATTTAGACGAGAGCCAGACAGCTATGCTGAAAGATACACCAGATTTCCCTGCGGAATACCTACCAATCGCTGAGGCTATGGGTGCTGGTCTAGACCTCTATCGTCAGGCGACAGCTATCAACTGGACCTATATGAGCCCTGCAGCCGATTTTGATGCAGAAGGCTCAAAGACAGGTGTCTACACTATTGCTGGCGAGGTTTTCCAAGTCAATACCCAAGGTGAAAGCTATATTAGTTATGCCGACTATGCTGTGGCTTTGGTTGACATTGCTGAAAAAGGTGGTTACCAGCAGGAACGAATTTCCGTATTTGCATAAAAAAACAAGGAACTATATATATCTGTTTACACTAACCACAATATGTAGTATTTTGAAAACATCAAAAAAGGCGACTTCCAAACTAGGAAATCGTCTTTTCTTCTATCTTGACTATCAATAATATCTTCTCAGTTTATCCTGATTTTCTTTAAAAAATTCTTCTAGCCAGTCCATCCCATAGGCATGACTGAAGCCTTCTAGGAGAACGGAGAAATCAATGCAATCAAACCCCATTTTCTTCAAACCATCAAAGGTATTAAACGGAGAACGGAAGTGTTTGTATTTGATAATTGCTCCAATATCTTTCAAATCCTGCTCTCTTGTGCTAACCATCTTCATACCCAATACGTATTCAATTGGAGCAACTAAAACAGTTAAGTTTTCGAATGAATATAGGGTCTCACACAAATGTAATGGTGGCTGTCTGTTCATGTTTGCCACATTATTATTGAGCCATAGTTCTTCGTCAGTATTCAAATTAAAGCGTTGCCCTACACGAGCAATAATTTCGTTGATTTTCTGACTTTCTTCATAAAAAGCATCTACATCTTGTGTAGCTCGCAAACCATGATACTCTAAAACATAACCACCAACACAAATAATGGTTAAATGAAGATTGGCTTGAGCCAACTCTTGGTTCAAGGCTTCAAAAACAGGTTTCATTTTATCCATGTCTGTATTTCTCCATCATTTTTTGTACATTGGCTAATTTGGCTGGTTTATTTAACGAAACCACATATTCATGAGTTGGTGTATGCTCTTGAATAGCATATTTCAAACTGACCTTTTGAAAATCTGTTAGTTCTTTGGAGGTTAGTAATTTTTTGACATCTTCGTCCGTCAAATAAGAATGGTCTTCAAAAATAACTTTTCGCAGATAGCGAAACCAGTGACTAGCATTAAACCGTGATTGCTCTGATGCCTTTATCATGTAGTCATACCAATCCATCTTGCACCTTCCTTATCTTCTTTTTCTCAGCCGCCCATCTTCTTTAGGATTATAATTTAGAGACTGTTGCAATTTTAAATCAAAACTGGAAAGTTTTAACTTTTCTTCCTCAAATGGAATCTCAGGTAGTTTAAACTGAAACTTTTTGTAAAAGAAAGTATCAAATTCATCTTTATTATCTGAAATATCTACTAAAGTATCTAACTCAGAAAGTCGAGCTTGTATGCTAATTTTTGTGACTTCTCCAAGTTTTTGATAAATCGCATAATAGGATAGGTCTTGGAAAAATTTTCGGTGTGATTTAACTACTTCCTGAGTGTAAGGGCAGTCATAGTAACTAAGATATTTGGTGTAAAAATTATCAGAGAGAGAAATTTGATAATCTACCAGCTTATTATCAATTGTTTTAGAAACTGTTCGCTCCATTTCTGCATGTAGTTTATCCATGGACTAACTCCTTGTATGTAGTACGAACTTCTGAAGATGACAATAGAAGATTGAAACAGTCGTTGTCAGCCATGCCTCGGGTATTATAACGGAAGTCAAACTCATCTACATAATCTTGTAGATATTTCTTAGACCAAGAATGGTAGATTCCCAGTACACCACGTTTGAGACCTGCCCCAAAACCTTCAATCGTATGTGTATAAACATCATCAATTACATATTCACGAGCACCATGATTTACAAAAGCATGGTCGTACATTTTCGCAACTTTATTATAACCTAACCATTCATCAGTGTAAAGCTGGGCAGCGTCTTTCACAAATTTTACGATTTGTTCTGTTAAAGTTTTTGTGCCTGTATCGGTTACTTTATAAGTATTCAATTTTCCTTATCGTGCAACCATACCAACAACTGGGATTTTATCTTTTAGGGAGAGACCTTAGGCATTTTTAACTTTTTTTGAGTTATGGCGATTCTTATTTTTACCACCGATATAGGTTTCATCTACTTCTACAGTCCCATCCAATTCATTACTATTTTCTGAACCAAAACATCTACGAATACGCTCTAACATAAACCAAGCTGTTTTTTGAGTAACATGGATGTCTTTTGAAAGTTGAACAGAAGAAATGCCTTTTTTGTGGGATGTCACCATCCAAATGGCAATAAACCATTTTTGAAGAGAAACTTTAGTATTATCAAACATTGTACCCGTTTTAACGCTAAAATATTTGCCAGTATTTTTACATCTGTATTTACCATTTTTACACTTATAAACCTTAGAGGTCTCATCAAAAGGGCTGACTACATAGCCGTTCCAGCGAATTTTTTCTAAATGTTGCTCACAGTAATAATCGTTTGGAAAAGCATTCATCAAATCATACAATGATTTAAATTCACCTAACATTTCTCTACTCCTTCTTTATTCTAAAACTATTATATCACAAACGATACAAAAATAAATATTATGGTGTAATAATGGATATAATTATTTTCAAGACTAGTATTTTGTGATATAATAGTGTTATAAAAATAGCAAAGGAATTGATTTGTATGAACGCAATCACAGCTCACAGCTCACAGCTCACAGCTCACAGCTCACAGCTCACAGCTCACAGCTCACAGCTCACAGCTCACAGCTCACAGCTCACAGCTCACAGCTCACAGCTCACAGCTCACAGCTCACAGCTCACAGCTCACAGCTCACAGCTCACAGCTCACGCTGATTATGTAGTCGGACGTGTTTTTTGTCAAGCATCAAAACAGACTTTTTCACATTTTTGTGGAGAAGTTTTTTCTGTTGTACCAAAAAGCGAGGTGGCGTAATGGCTACCTCGCTTCATAATGCTAAATTACAGAAAAAGGATGAATTTTATACTAGATATTCAGATATTGAAAATGAGATGAATGCTTTTTTAGAATTTAATCCTAAAGTATTTCAAAATAAAACCGTTCTATTACCTTGTGACGACCCTGAATGGAGTAATTTTACAAGATATTTTGCACAAAATTTTGAATCTTTAGGGTTGAAAAAACTCATTAGCACGAGCTTTGCGAACGACAGAAAAACAATAAAGTTTGGTCAGTTAAGTCTTTTTGAAACAGAATCACCACATTTTGATAAAGATAAAACGAACAGCAGAGGAAAGATTTTCACCCTGTCTAAAGACGGTAAATCAAAAGTAGATATTTCAAATTTAAAGTGGCAATATTTAGAGGGCGATGGGGACTTTAATAGCGATGAAGTTATTAAGTTAAGAGATGAAGCTGATGTTATTGTAACAAATCCGCCGTTCTCATTATTTAGGGAGTTCATAAAATGGATAATGGATGGTAAAAAAGAATTTGCAATTATCGGTCATCAAAATGCTATTACTTACAAAGATGTTTTTTCTTATATAAAGGATAATAAGATATGGTTAGGCAAACCTTTTAAAGGTAACGTTGGTTTTTTTATGAGTCCTTATGAGGATTTAGCTACTTCTTCACAACGAAAGAAAGATTTAATAAGGGTTTCTGGTGTGATGTGGTTTACTAATATTGAACACGGCAGGAGACATCAACCTCTTCAACTTATGACTGAAGCGGATAATCTAAAATTTAACACGAAGCTAATCAAAAAGTTGCGTGAGTTTGATACCCAAAATTACCCAAAATATTACAACTACGATGCTATTGAAGTACCTTTTACAATGGCAATACCTTCTGATTTTGACGGTTATATGGGAGTTCCTATCACATTCTTAGATAAGTTTAACCCAGAACAATTTGAAATTATCGGATTGGGAATATCTAGTTCAGGAATTGAAATTGGAGTTAGAGGTTATACTGACGAACATAGGAAATATAGGAAAGAAATCCAAAAACGTGGAACTGCCGATGGAGATTTATACTTCTTAGATAAAAATGGGTTTCCTGTTGTTCCTTATGCCAGAATTATTATCAAAAGAAAAGGGGTATAAATCATGAAAACTACTCTCAATACTGATTTGACAATAAGAAATATTTGTGAAGGTTTCATTTATAACGAATATGAAGGAAAAGGACTGTTTGGGTGGAATGGACAACTAGTCATCCAACCAGAATACCAGCGTAACTATATTTATGCTGATGGTGTCAAGGATGTCGCAGTAATTGATTCTATTTTAAAAGGCTATCCACTTGGGCTAATCTATTTTGTTAAAACAAAAGACGGAATGTACGAAGTTTTAGATGGACAACAGAGAATTACTAGCTTTGGTCGTTTCGTAACGAATAAATTTGCTTTGACAGATAAAGATGGTATTCCGTACTACTTCAGTAGTTTAGCAGAAGATTTGCAAGAAAAAATTATGAATACCAAATTGACTATTTATGTTTGTGAAGGAGAAGAAAGTGAAATCAAGGAATGGTTTAAGACTATCAATATAGCAGGAGTATCACTTAATGAGCAGGAGCTACTGAATGCTATCTATTCTGGACAATTCGTGACATTAGCCAGAGAAGAGTTCAGCAATTCAAGTAATGCGAATATTAGCAAATGGTCAACTTATATAAAAGCAGAGGTCAATAGACAAGGTTACTTAAACAAAGCCTTAGAATGGGTATCGAATGGAGAAATAGAGCATTATATGAGTGTACATCGTAAAGATGATAACATTATAGAACTGAAAAGGTATTTCTCATCAGTCATTGAATGGATAAATGGCTTATTCAGCTCAATAGACCCTCAAATGAAAAAAGTGGATTGGGGTAAACTTTATAGGCGGTATCATGCTAAATCATATAACATTCAGGAACTAAATAGGGATGTAGAAAGTTTGTTATTAGACGGCTTTGTTGGAAGCAAAAAGGACATTTATGAGTATCTACTTGGGGGAAAGCAAGATACAAAATTATTGAATATCCGTGTGTTTCCTGAAACAGTCAAACAAGAAATTTACAAGATTCAAACTGAAGAGGCTAAAGCTAAACATCTATCAAACTGCCCATTATGTGCCTTGGGAACAAACAATAATAAAACTAGAATATGGAAAATTACCGAAATGGATGCTGACCATGTTAAAGCATGGAGCAAAGGTGGTAGCACAGATAAGTCAAATTGTGAAATGCTCTGTAAAACACACAACAGAGCAAAAGGAAATAAGTAGCATAAAAGACGATTTCCTAATTTGGAAGTCGTCTTTCTTGATGTTGTCGAAATACTACATATTGTGGGTAGTGTAAACAGATATATAGTTCCCATCGAGGAATTATCTTTTTATTTTTTGTTCACATATAATATAATAATATAAACAAAAGAGAAAAGGAGACCGATATGATTCACTTGATTTGTCCCAATCCAGCTCTGGATCGTACGCTACTTGTTGAAAAAATTGAAAAGAATATTCCCCTGAGACCGACGGAAGTGAGGGATTATCCTGGTGGAAAAAGCTTCAACGTGGCCTATGCCCTCCGTGAAAACGGTGTGACAGACTACATCATTCATACTATTTTGGGTGGTCAGATTGGTCGCTATATTCAGGAGCTTAATGCTGATGGTGGAAATACCCTGCGCGTGGTTGAAAATAGCCAGAATACTCGGATGTGTAATATCTATGTTGAAACCAGTACAGGCGATGTAGTACTATTTTATGAAAAAGGTTTTGAACTAACAGAGGATTTGCTCAACCAATTCACTCAGCAGATTGAAAATAGCCTGCAAGCTGGCGACATCCTAGTCTTTTCAGGCAGTCTGATGAAGGGGATACCAGATGACTATATTCAGCAGTTTATTGAAAAATACCCAGAGGTGCTGACCATAGTGGACACCAGTGGACCGGCTTTACGTGCGGCTTATCAAGCTAGACCGGTCCTTATCAAAATCAATAATGAAGAGCTGAAAGATATTTATCCAGAACTAGATGAAGAAAGGCCAGAGGATATTTTGCGGATATTAAAAGAAGTTACACCGCATGAAAATATCATCATTACCATGGGAGACAAGGGGAGTCTAGCTAAGATTGGTCAGCGCTTTTTCCGTATCAAGTCTCCAAAGAAAGAAACGCGTAATCCAATTGCCGCAGGGGATTTCTACCTGGGCTTGCTAGTCAAGGGAATCAGTCAAGGTCAAGCCCCAGAAATCTTTTTGAAAGAAGCGGCAGCCTTTGCGACAGCCAATTGTTTGAATTCTTTTCCAGAGGTTGAAGCAGAGCAGTTTGCAGCGATTGTAGATACAATATTACTAGAGGAACTGTAGTATTGTATCCCTTTACTCATCGTGCTATAATGGCAAGGAGAAACAAGGTGAAATGGGGGATAATAGTGGATCAGTTGACAGTCCTTTACCAAAATTTAAAACGGCGATATGGTGAATTCCACTGGTGGAATGATGAAAATCCTGTAAAGGATTTGGTATCTATGATTCTTATTCAGCAAACAACGGAAGCAAATGCCAAGCGTGCTTTAGAACAGTTGGAGGGACGGTTGACGATTCATTCGCTTTTAGAGATGCCTGTGGAGGATTTACAAGAACGCATTCGCCCAGCAGGATTCTTCAAGCAAAAGTCCCTTTATATTCGGTCAGTGGTTGAGTGGGCCAATCAGTTCGATGGAGATTTTTCTCGCCTAGATAGTGTTGAGACAGCAGTACTCCGAAAAGAGCTGTTGAGCTTGAAGGGGGTTGGCAATGAAACTGCGGATGTTATTTTGCTCTATTTGTGTCGAAGAAGTGTTTTTGTGGCGGATCAATATGCTCTTCGACTATTTAATCGGTTAGGACTTAGTCAGTCTAAGGATTATTTGAGTTTGAGACAGGAATTTACAGAGCAGATAAAAGATTGGTCGGTAAAAGACGCTCAGGAGCTTCATGCACTGATTGATGAACATGGCAAGCAGTTCAGATTAACAAAGGGGCAGCTTGATGAATCATGGTTGATGATATAGTCCATTAGTGTATCTTTTATTACTACGAAGAGCGAGGAAGCCTTATTTCCGAGTTCAAACACTCCACTTGACTGATGAAGTAGCCAGCATATTGTTGCCTTGTACTAATAAGCAAACGAAACGACTATAGAAGAGTAAAACCAGCAAATCTACTGACTTGCTGGTTTTTATGCTTTAAAAAACTCTTCAATATCTGCCTGATCTATGCCAATCATGGGGTCAATGGTTAGCAGGTTGTCCACAGTCAGAATATATTCTCTGGGCTGTCCACTTGTTTTTTCTGGCTGGTCTTGGTCAAGAAGGGATAGTTGCTGACTGTTTTCTGTTACTGGCTCTGTTTGTTTTGACCTATCTGAATGGGCAGGTGGCTGGGTTTGCTTGGCTTTGGCTGTTTTGCTTTCGTTGTTTTCTGTCAGGCTTTCCTTGCTGTCTTGCTCTGCCATTTCCCCTTGGAAACGTGGGACCAGATAGGTTTTTCGGATGGTTCCGGCGTTTTTGACGGCGTAGTCGAAGGCGGAGATTTCGCCTAGGAGGATGAGCTTGCTCTTGGAGCGGGTGATGGCGGTGTAGACCAGGTTGCGCTGGAGCATGCGGTGGCTGGTGCGGGTGATGGGGAGGATGACGATCTGGAACTCACTGCCTTGGGACTTGTGGATGGACATGGCATAGGCCAGGGTAATCTTGTACCATTCATTGCGTGGATAGGTGACCTCGCTACCGTCGAAGTTGATGGTAATCTCGTCCTGCTTGGAGTCGGTGTACTTGGCAGGCAGGAGGTCAGTAATATAGCCCAGATCACCATTGAAGACATTGGCCTCAGCATCGTTGACTAGGTGGATGACTCGGTCGCCTTGACGAAAGACCTGCTCGTTGTGGAGGAATTCCAGCTCTCCGTCTTCTAGGGGATTGAGCAGGGCCTGGGTCATGGTGTTGAGTTGGTCAATACCTGCGGCACCACGGTACATAGGTGCGAGGATTTGGACTTCGTTTGCAGGGATACCGGACTTGATAGCTGCGCCGACAATGCGTTCAATCAGAGCTGGAATTTGTTCGTTTTGCGCTTCAAAATAGGAGCGGTCAGCCTTTTTCTCACGAAAATCGCTAGGCAGGGCCCCTTGGCGAATCTGGCTGGCTAGGGTAACAATGGTCGAATCATCGGATTGACGATAGATACGTTCCAGAGTGATGCTGGGTAGCTTGTCAATTTTTAAGAGGTCAGCTAGGACCTGACCGGGACTGACAGAAGGTAATTGCTCCGCATCGCCGACAATCAGAACTTGGGTCTGGGAGGAGATGTTCTGGAAGAGCTGGTTTGCCAACCAAGTATCTACCATAGAAAACTCATCCACGATGATAAAGTCGGCATCCAAATAATCATCACGGTAGGATTCTTCCTGTCCTTCTACTAGACCGAGATGGCGGTGGATGGTGGCGGAAGGCAGACCTGTCAATTCATTCATCCGTCTGGCTGCTCGTCCGGTTGGAGCGGCAAGGAGGACAGGACATTCTTCTCGGTTGCGAGTCAGGTCAATCTTATGCAAGATGGCATAGACCGCGATAATTCCATTGATAACGGTTGTCTTTCCAGTTCCTGGTCCGCCTGTCAGAATGAAAAGCGGATTGGTAATAGCTTGGACAATGGCTTCTTTTTGAATGTCATCGTAGGTCAGGGAAGACATACTTTCCAGCTCTGCTATGGCAGCCTCAACGTCTGCGCGTGGGAAGGGCTTGAAGCCATTTTTTCCCATCAGGCGGGTCAAGTTTTTATGGATACCATGTTCGGCAAAGTAAAGGCTGTTGTCAAAAATCTTTGTGCCTTCTTGCTGTACCTTGTCGTCTGCAATTAGTCCCGTCAATTCTTTGGCAACAGCAGCGGGGTCCAGCTCTGTATGGCGGGATTTTTCCAGCAGTTCAAGGGTTGCTTCCAGCAAATCTCTAGCCTCCACATAGGTATCGCCTGTTTCCATGGAGCGATGAATGAGGCTAAAGAGCATACCAGCCCGAAAGCGTTGGGGTGAATCACTGGCAATTCCTAGATTTTCCGCAATCCTATCGGCAATGGTAAAACCGAGCCCTTGGACATCTTCGACCAGTTGATAGGGGTTTTCTTCAATAATCTGAAGTGTTTTTTCCTTATACTGGTCTTGGATTTGAAAGGCCAATTTATTGGGAATGCCATACTCAGCTAGTTTTGCCAAGATCAGCTCGGTTCCATAATTGAGGCGGAGTTTTTCGACAAATGCCTGCATGTTCTTGCTGGATAGGCCTGTGATTTGGGTTAGTTTTTCAGGTTCAGCTAAAATCTTATCAATGGTATCTTCGCCATAGAGTTCAACGATTTTTTCAGCTGTTTTGCGTCCAATTCCCTTGAAATGGTCGCTGGAGAAATACTTAACCAGACCAGCTGAGGTAGGCTTGCTACGTTCGTAGCGAGAAATTTGCAGCTGCTGACCATACTTGGGATGGGTGACCAGATTGCCATAGAAACGATAGTCTTCTCCTTCAATGACATCGGCAATCGTTCCGGTCACAATAATTTCGTAGTCATCATAGTCTGCGTCTGTCTCCTCGATTTCAAGGAGAAGGATTTTATAAAAATTATTAGGATTTTCAAAAATAATCCGGTCAATAGTACCGGTAACATACACTTCGTTCATAGAAAATAGTTCCTAAAATAGTGAAAAAAGAAGTTTGGAACGGATTGCTCCAAACTTGTTTGTATTAATCAACAGTCCCAATACGGTTGAGAGGCCACATGCGAAAGACAACTTCTCCTTTGATGTTTTCACGGGAAAATGTTCCTACACTACGACTATCTAGTGAGACAAGGCGGTCATCTCCCATCAGGTAGTATTGTCCTTCTGGGACTGTCACGGTAAAGTCTACGTAACCATTGGCATCTTGTGTGAAAGCTTCAGCAGATTGGGCCACAGCTTGGAATTGTTTGTTGTAAGAATAGACTTCTTGAAGTTTATCTTTCTGGAATGCAGCTAGATATTCATCTAAGTAAGGCTCGTCCACTTTTTGGTCGTTAACATAGAGGACATCGTTTTCGTAGCGAATGGTGTCACCTGGCATACCAATCACACGTTTGACAATCAGTTTTTCCTTGCCGTCGCTGTCTGTCTCACTGGCTACAACAATATCAAAGCGGTCAATAGAGGATGTTTTGAGCATGATGAGTTTTTCTTGGTGTTGAAGCGTTGGGTCCATGGAATGGCCATCGACAGATACAGGATCCCAGATAAAGTAACGACTGGCAAAAAAAGCTGCCATAAATAGTAAAAAGATGCCCCATTCAGCTAAGAAGGCGACTAGTGGTGAGCGTTTTGTTTTTTGGATTGCTCCCATATTTTTTCCTCATTTCAATAATTTTTGTGCTTTTTGCGTATTGGCAAAGTGGAGTTTGGCAGTTTGGTTGAGACCAGCCATGCCATATTGTTTTAAGATGCTTGCTGCGACTTGGTCGGATTTACTGCCCGCACCAGACGGTAGATTCATCCCAACTAGTTGACCAAGCTGGACAAGATTTTCTAAAAACATAGCTCTAGCAATAATAGAAGATACTGCCACAGCCAGATACTTGCCCTCAGCCTTTTCTTCTAGAGTGACGGGGTTGGCAAATTGATTGGCTTCCTTCTTCAAGTACTTTTGATAATTTTGACTGGAAGTGAAGGCGTCAATGACAATCTTCTCAGGCTGGACACCCTTTTGCAAGAGTAGGAAAATAGCCTGATTGTGTAGGGCGACCTTTACAGACACCGCATTGTAGCCTTGCTCGATGACTTCGTTGTATTTTTTCGGTGACAATAGCAGAGCTTGGTGGGGGATTTTCTCTTTTAAGAGAGGGGCGATTTGGCAGATTTTTTGGTCTGTCATTTTCTTGGAATCATCCACACCAAGCGACTTGAGAAAGGTATGGTCTTCTGGGCGGACAAAACTAGCAACGACAGCCAAACCTCCAAAATAAGACCCGTTTCCAACCTCATCGGTACCAATCATGGGCAGGTTTTGACCAGGCGTGGTCGCCTGTCCAGAGTTTTCTGGCTCATAGCCCCAGAGCCCTGCTTCTTGCTCTGCCATTTCCCCCTGAAAAACGACTTTTCCAGAAGTGTAGATGGACAGGCTGGCACCGGTCAGTTTGAAAAATGCTTCTATGTAAGGATTTTTGCTGGTCTGCCGATAGCGGTCATAGTGAGCCATCATGGCTTGTTTTTGCTGGGCAGATGCCTTTAGTACAACGGTATTCATGTTCTTATTGTAACACAAATGCTAGTTAGAGTGTGCAGAAAAGGGTGGAATTTACTATAATGGTAGAAGAAAGTGAGGTACACTATGGAAGTGCAAATGAAGTATAAATGGGCGACTCTGGGAACAGGTGTCATTGCCAACGAATTGGTTCAGGCCTTGCAGGCTATGGGAGGAAATCTTTATTCGGTAGCCAACCGTACCTATGACAAGGGTGTGGAATTTGCGCAAAAATATGGCATCGAGAAAGTTTATCTAGAAATCGATGAAGTGTTTGAGGATCCTGAAGTAGACATTATCTACATTTCTACGCCTCACAATACCCATATCAATTATTTGAGAAAGGCTTTGAAGGCTGGAAAGCATGTCCTCTGTGAAAAGTCTATTACGCTTAATTCAGAAGAATTAGCAGAAGCCATTCAACTGGCAGAAGAAAATCGGGTTATCCTGGCAGAAGCCATGACCATTTTCCACATGCCAATCTATCGTCAGTTGAGCCAAGTGGTTGCCAGTGGCAAGTTGGGTGCTTTGAAGATGATTCAGATGAACTTTGGTAGCTACAAGGAATACGACATGACCAACCGCTTTTTCAATAAAAACTTGGCAGGCGGTGCCCTTTTGGATATTGGTGTCTACGCTCTGTCATTTGTCCGTTGGTTTATGACGGAAAAGCCAAGCCAGGTTTTGTCCCAGGTCAAATTGGCTCCGACAGGTGTGGACGAGCAGGTAGGGATTTTGCTCAGCAATGATGTAGGGGAAATGGCGACCATCGCCCTGACCCTCCATGCCAAACAGCCAAAACGTGGAACGATTGCCTACGACAAGGGCTATATCGAACTCTACGAGTATCCTCGTGGTCAGAAAGCAGTCATAACCTATACTGAAGACGGTCGTCAAGAGGTAATCGAAGCGGGCGAGACAGCCAAGGCCCTTTCTTATGAAGTGGCGGATATGGAAAAAGCTGTCGCAGGCATCGAAAACACCATGCACCTAGCCTACACCCAAGATGTCATGGAAATCATGACCCAACTCCGCAAAGAATGGGGCTTGGTTTATCCTGAAGAAATGTAAGGTTTTGACTAATCCGAAAATTGAAATGAGAGTGAGCTAGTAGCCAATTATTGGGTTACTACCTTATTCTCATTTTTTTTATCGTCATTTAGTATTATCTAATAATATGACAGTCAGATGACATTTATATTGATTGTGTGACAGAAAAGTCCTAAGATTACATAGTGGAGACAGTTTATTTAAAAGAAGGGTTGAAGGCTTGTTTTTCAGATTTAATTTAGGTAAGATAGAACCATCTCAAAAATAAAGAAGGAATAAGATTATGAAACGTAAGAGAACAAATAAACCACAACGTATGCGTCGCAAGAGAAAAACACCCATCATGAAAAACAATAAGAAGATGTTATACACATCTTCATTGGCTCTTTCTCTCTTTAGTACAGGGATGATTTCGACAAATGTTTTAGCCCTCGAATGGGCTCCACGTACTGTTTCTGAAATTAGCCCAGAAATTGTCCAAGAAGAAGGAAAGATGACCTATACTGTTCAGTATGGGGATACCTTATCAGCCATCGCCTCAGCTATGAATATTGATATGGACTTGCTGGCGAAAATGAATCAAATTGCAGATGTCAACTTGATTTTCCCTGATACGGTACTGACGACGACTGTTGACCAAAACAATCAAGTGACTCAGGTTGAGATTGAAGCTCCTGTTCAGGGAAACACAAATGAGACCGTTCAGGCAACTGTTGACCTAACAACCAATCAAGTAACGGTTGAGGATACGGTTATTCCGTTGGATCAAATTTCATCAGTTACTGACTCAGCACCCGTAGAGGAAGTTGTAGAACAACCTGTAGTAGAAGCGCCTGTAGAGGAAGTTGTAGAGCAACCTGTAGTAGAAGCGCCTGTAGAGGAAGTTGTAGAGCAGCCTGTAGTAGAAGCACCTGTAGAAGAAGTTGTAGAACAGCCTGTAGCAGAAGCACCTGTAGAAGAAGTTGTAGAGCAGCCTGTAGTAGAAGCACCTGTAGAGGAAGTTGTAGAGCAGCCTGTAGTAGAAGCACCTGTAGAGGAAGTTGTAGAACAGCCTGTAGTTGAAACTCCACAAGTGACAGCCCTATCAACCACTACAACAAGTACAAGTGCTTATGATGTTGGTTTGCAACCTCAGGTAGCAGCCTTCCGCGCAGAAGTGGCAAATGCCTTTGGTATTACCTCATTCTCTGGTTACCGTGCAGGTGATTCAGGAGACCATGGTAAAGGTCTGGCAATTGACTTTATGGTGCCTGAGAGCTCAGCTCTAGGAGATCAAGTGGCAGCTTATGCAGTTGCAAACTTAGCTTCTAAAAATACCAACTACATCATTTGGAAACAGCGTTTCTATGCGCCGTATGACAGTATCTATGGTCCAGCCTATACATGGAACCTGGTGCCAGACCGTGGTAGCGTTACAGAAAACCATTACGATCATGTGCATGTATCTTTTAATTAGACTTACAAAAATAACCGTTTCAGCCTTATCTGAAACGGTTATTTCTTTATATGTAGTAATATAGTCGAATGAATTAACTTTCAAACAAGGAACTGAGGTGCAGGCAGCTAGAACAGCCTAGAGGCTGTTCTAGGTTGGAAATAAGTTGCGAAACAAGTCACTTTCGTAGAGTACGGCAAGCCGAAAGTGGCGATGTATCAAAGTTAATTCAAATGACTATAAAAGAAGAAACAGCCATCTCCCCCCCAGATAGCTGTTTCGTGCGCAAATCACAGTATAAAATATATTCCTAAAAGAAACCTTAAACCCAAGAACTTGCCTTCACAAGTAACATACTGAGCTGCGAAGGCAGGTTCTAATTTTAGGAAAATTAAAATTGACATGTAGAGTGTTGTTTTCGGATGCTTTATCGTTTATTTAACTTGAATCGCCAATGCTTGGTAAGGTTTGAGAATGATTTTTTTGCCTAGTTTGTTGTCAGGATAGTTGCTGATGAGGACTTGGCCGTGGGCATAGTCGTCTACCAGGGCTAGTTCAACCTCTTCTGCGAAGAAATTGTTGAGGACTAGCAGTTTTTCGCCATTTAGCAAGCGTTCAAAGGCGTAGACTTTCTGGCTATCCTTGTAGGCAGCCTTGTAATCCCCTTCTGAGATGAGAGGGAGCTCTTTTCGCAGGCGGATGAGTTCTTGGTAGAAGGTAAAGATTGGGCCTGTTTTTTCCTGTTCAACGTTAATGGTTGGATAGGATTTGCCAGCCTTCAGCCAAGGGGTTCCTGTTGAGAAGCCTGCATTGTCAGAAGCGTCCCATTGCATCGGGGTGCGGGAATTGTCACGGGACTTGGCCTGGATAATCTTGAAGGCCTGCTCAGGTGTGTGACCTTGGTCCAAGAGCATCTGGTAGGCATTGATAGACTCTACATCGACATAGTCGTCCATGCTATCGTAGTCGGGGTCAATCATGCCGATTTCTTCGCCCATGTAGATGTAAGGGGTTCCGCGTGACAGGTGGATAGAAGCGGCCAGCATGGTTGCTCCTTCCTTGCGGAAATTCTCCACATCAACAAAGCGGTTGAGGGCACGAGGTTGGTCGTGGTTGTTGTAGAACAAGGCATTCCAGCCATTTCCAGCTGACATCTCCTCGCCCCAAGTGTGGAAGAGGCGTTTGAGTTCCTCAAAGTCAAAGTCCATAATGGTCCATTTTTGACCGTCCTTGTAGTCCACTTTCAAGTGATGGAAGTTGAAGGCCATGGACAATTCTTCCCGCTCAGGAGCTGTGTAGAGAATACAGTTTTCAATGGTGGTGGCAGACATTTCCCCAACGGTCATGAAGCCTTTTTCGCTACCAAAAGTAGCATTGTTCATCATCTTGAGGTAGTCGTGGGTAATCGGACGGTCGGTGTAGGCTGGCTTGCCATCGTTGATTGGGCAATCTTCTAGGACTTCATCCTTGCCGATAAGGTTGATAACGTCGAAGCGGAAGCCCTTGACACCCTTGTCTTTCCAGAAGTTGACCACCTTGAAGAGTTCTTCGCGGACATGCGGATTTCGCCAATTGAGGTCGGCTTGGGTCACATCAAAGAGGTGGAGGTAATATTTCCCGGTGTCGCCAAATGGTGCCCAGGCATTGCCACCGAACTTGGAAACCCAGTCAGTTGGCTGGTCATGCAGGATAAAGAAATCCTGGTAGTATTTGTCGCCAGCTAGGGCCTTTTGGAACCATTCGTGGTCTGTCGAGCAGTGGTTGAGAACCATGTCCAACATGAATTCGATACCTAGCTCTTTGCCGACAGCTACCATTTCTTCAAAGTCAGCCATGGTCCCAAAATCAGGATTGACGGCTGTATAGTCGGAAATGTCATAGCCGTTGTCCCGTTGAGGACTTGGGTAGAAAGGGTTGAGCCAAATCATACCAATGCCTAGCTCTTTTAGATATGGAAGTTTTTCAATAATTCCACGCAGATCCCCGACACCATTTCCAGTTGTATCCTTGTAAGATTTTGGGTAGATTTGATAAACAACCTTTCGTTTGTCTATTGTCATTTTGCTCTCTCTTTCTTAATTTTTTCCTTCTTGCATAAGCAATGATAGGAGGTGCAAGTTACCTTGCGCCCTCCTAGAACATTAATTCTTTGTAACTGTCAGAATAGCTTCGCCTTGAGAGATGGCACGAGGAAGATTTCCGATAACTTGAGTGTCAAAGTCAGTTTGGTTGGTCACGATAACTGGTGTTTCAGCAACAAGACCAGCAGCCTTGATGACATCGATGTCAAAGCTAATCAATTTATCACCAGCTTTTACCTTGTCACCTTGTTTGACGTGAGCTGTGAAGCCTTTGCCTTCCAATCCAACAGTATCCATACCAATGTGCATAAGGAGCTCAACTCCGTTTGTAGCAGTGATACCAACAGCATGGTTGGTTGGGAAGAGGACAGATACTTCACCATTGACTGGAGCAACCAAGACACCTTCGCTCGGGTCAATAAGGACACCTTGTCCCAAGACACCTGATGCAAATACAGGGTCAGTAGCTTGTGACAATTCTTTGGCTTGGCCAGTAAGTGGGCTGATCAATTCGATAGCAGCGCCAGTTTCAACAACTGCTTCAATTGGGGCTACAACTTCTTCAACAGTTTCTTCTTTTTTTGAAAATGCACCTGTACGTTTGAAAACAGCTGTCAAAATCATTGGGACAACAATCGCAACAATCATTGTCATAAAGAATGCACCCCAGTATTCAGCCTTGATAGACAAGATACCTGGAAGACCACCGATACCGATAGAAGCAGCTTGGATGTTGAAGGTTACAGAAAGTAAGCCAGCGATACTTGAACCAATCATAGCAGCTACAAATGGATAAACGTATTTCACGTTGACACCAAAGAGAGCTGGTTCAGTAACACCTAGGTAGGCAGAAATAGTTGCAGGAAGTGAAACCTGAGCTTCTTTTTCATTGTGACGGTTCATGAGGAAGTAAGCAAATACTGCAGAACCTTGAGCGATGTTAGAAAGAGCAATCATTGGCCAGAGACCAGTTCCACCAGCATCCGCGATTAATTGCGTATCGATAGCGTTTGTCATGTGGTGAAGACCAGTGATAACGAACGGTGCATAGAGGGCACCGAATACCGCGCCGAAGAGCCATTTCAATGGGCCTGTCAAACCTGCCAATACGATAGTTGACAACCATTGACCGATTGTCCAGCCGATAGGACCAAGGACAGTGTGAGCCAGGATAATAGCTGGAAGAAGTGATAGGAATGGTACGAAGATCATTGAGACCACTTCTGGAACAACCTTACGCCAGAAGATTTCCAGATAAGAAAGTGCCAAACCTGCAAGAAGGGCAGGGATAACTTGCGCTTGGTAACCGATGCGGGCAATACTAAATGCACCGAAGTTCCAAGACCAGTCGCTGGCAATGGTTGCTGCATCTGTACCAGGTACAGAATAAGCGTTGAGCAACTGAGGAGAAACCAAACAGATACCAAGGACGATACCAAGGATTTGTGACGTTCCCATTTTACGAGATACAGACCAAGTGATACCTACTGGCAAGAAGTGGAAGATGGCTTCACCTGGCAACCAGAGGAAGTGATTGACACCATTCCAGAAAGGAGAAACCTGAACGATGGTGTTCCATACAGGGTTACCGTCAGCGTCAAAGACCAACTGCCCGTCTTTCATGGCTTGTCCAAGCCATTCCATCTGAACGCCTTCCAAGACGTTACGGAAACCAAGAATCAAACCGCCGACGATAAGGGCAGGGATGATTGGAGTGAAGATTTCCGCCAGCATAGTCATAACACGTTGGATGGCATTTTGGTTACTTTTAGCGGCTGACTTAGCAGCTTCTTTTGATACGCCTTCGATACCAGACACAGCTGTAAAGTCATTGTAGAAGATTGGTACATCGTTACCGATGATGACTTGGAATTGACCAGCGTTGGTGAATGTTCCTTTTACAGCAGGAATGTCTTCGATGACTTTTACGTTTGCTTTTTTCTCATCTGCAAGAACAAAGCGCATGCGTGTTGCACAGTGTGTTACTGCATTGACATTCTCTTTTCCGCCAATAGCTTCTAGGAGCTGTTTAGCTTCTTTTTCAAATTTTCCCATATATTTTTCCTTCTAGACGGCTTATGGAATCCGTCACCCTATATTTTTTAGACATCTCTCAAAAGTATGTCTTTTCCGAAATTTGTACGGACAAATTTCTTTTGTGTTATGATTGTATCCGATTTCAAAAAATAATGCAAGCGTTTTTGCTTAGTTTTTTTTAATTTTGAAATGAATTTTGTTATAATGTTGATAGTTGTATGCTATTTGACAGATGAATTTGCGAGGAAATGATGAAAAAATACCAAGAAATTTATAATGACTTAAAAGAAAAAATACGGACAAATGTTTATCCGGCAGAAAGCTCCCTACCGACAGAACAGCAGCTTCAGGAAATCTATGGTGTTAGTCGTGATACGGTTCGTAAGGCGTTGGCGATTTTGACTGAGGGAGGTTTGATTCAAAAAGTGCAAGGGCGTGGTTCAATGGTCCTTAAGCAAGAAATTCTCAATTTCCCAGTTTCAGGGTTAACTTCCTATCAGGAATTGACAAATGTTCTCCAGCTTTCTACCAAGACAGATGTTGTCAGCTTAGATATGATTACCGTTAATAGTAGCCTTTCGCATTTAACAGGCTTTGAGCCGTATAGCAAGGTGTGGAAAGTTGTCCGTACACGTTCGATTGACGGTAAGGTCTCTGTTGTGGATACAGATTATCTTGCTGTCGATGTCGTGCCAGAGTTGACAACTGCTATTGCTGAAAAATCCATTTACGAATACCTAGAAAATAAGTTAGGCCTTGATATTGCTTATGCACAAAAAGAGATTACGGTAGAGCCGACCAGTCGAGAAGAGCGCGAGCTAATGCAATCGAAGGATGATTATTTGGTCTTGATTAAATCTCGTGTCTATCTCGGTGATACCCAGCAATTCCAATATACAGAAAGCAAGCATAAAATTGATAAATTCCGCTTTGTAGATTTTGCTCGTAGAAAGCATTCTTTATAGGAGAGATTAGCCAAATCAAGTTTTTTACGCTATAATAGATAGAAGAAGAGGTAAGATATGGCAAACTTAAATCGATATAAATTTACATTTGGCGAGAAGCAATTAACCTTGACAACTGAGCATGATAATTTATTCATGGAAGAGATTGAGCGTATTGCACAGGAAAAATACCAAGCTATCAAAGAAAAGATGCCGACGGCGGACCCTGAAACCCTCGCGCTTTTGTTGGCAATCAATGCTCTATCCGTTCAACTAACACGCGAGATGGCATTTGAACAAAAGGAACAAGAACTTGCAAGCGTCAAAGAAAAGGTCTTGAAAAAGAATGTGACCTTGATTGACTTAGATGAGCTTGAGGACAAGGTATGATTTCATTAGCAATTATTCTCATTTTGGCATGGAGTTTCTACATTGGCTACAGCCGTGGTCTAGTTCTACAGGCGTTTTATAGCATGGGAAGTATTATTGCTCTGGTGGTTGCGACGGCTACTTATAAAAAATTGGCATCCTTCCTTTATCTCTGGGTACCATTTGCCAATGCGACTCAGGGGAGCTCCAACTATTATTTTGATGAGAAATATCTCTTTGACCTAGATATGGTATTTTATGCGGGATTGGCCTTTCTTTTGATATACGTCTTGGTTTACGCTATTGTGCGTTTCATAGGAATATTTGTCCATCTATTAGAGGCTTTTAATCCTGATACAAAAACGACCAATCTCATAAGCGGTGCCTTGGCTGTCTTGGTGACTTTTATTTCTCTTCAGATTGTGATGGTCTTGCTATCAACTATTCCGTTAGCGATGATTCAAGATAAATTGCACAGTAGTTTTCTTGCCAACATCATGATTCAGTACACACCATTCACTAGTAGCTTTTTAAAATCTCTCTGGTTGAGTAATATAGCAGGGTAAGGGAGACCTTATCCTTTTTATCGTCATTTATACTCTTCGAAAATCAAAATAGGACGTTGTTGATTTGATGAGTGAAAGGATCCAGTGGATTTTTTCAGCCTGTTCCCTTGAAATATAAAAGGAACAGAGTTCTATCTGCATTAGAGCGAAACGAACTACGTTCGCCTATTTCCAACCTCTAAAGGTTCCCCGAACCTTTGGAGCAAGTCTGATTCTGATTTTCATTGAGTATTAGTTGACTGTTATACTTTTAATGTAAGAGACTGGGAAAGACTATATTTTTATCTTATTATTGTTTTGATAATGAGATAAAGCTAAGGAAAAGACTAAGTAGGAACATATGAATAATAAAATTATTGAAACCCTTGAATTTCACAAGGTAAGACAAAAAATTGAGCCCTATCTTTTGACGGAACAGGGCTTTGAAGAATTACGACAGTTGGAGCCCATGGTGGAAGTCCACCGTATCCAACAGGCCTTCGACGAGTTGACAGACATAGCGCAGATTTTTGTGGAAAATCCCTATTTCAGTCTGGCTGCTACTAGTGACATTGGTCCAGCCATGCGTCGTTTGGAATTGGATACAGACCTCAATATCGCTGAGCTATTAGCTGTTAAAAAGGTCTTGGAAGTTTCTAAATCTCTCTTGGATTTTTATGGAAATCTGGAAAATGTCAGCCTGAGCCAGCTGGATAAACTCTTTGAGAAGATTGAGCTTTTTCCACATTTACAAGGCTCCCTCCAGTCCATCAATGATGCTGGTTTTGTAGAGGACTTTGCTTCTGAAAAACTAGCCCGTATTCGAAGAAAAATCCGTGAAGCTGAAGAGCAAGTTCGTCAGGTCATGCAGGATATTTTGAAGACCAAGGGCGACATGCTGTCCGATAGCATTTTGGCAAGTCGTAATGGGCGAAATGTCCTTCCTGTCAAAAATACCTATCGCAATAAGATTGCAGGGGTTGTCCATGACATTTCTGCTTCTGGCTCGACTGTGTATATTGAACCGCGGGCAGTGGTGACCCTGAACGAGGAAATCAGTCACCTCCGTGCAGAAGAACGCCACGAGCTCAACCGTATCTTGCAGGAATTGTCGGATATGCTCCGTCCGCATAGTGGCGTGATTCGTAACAATGCCTGGCTTATCGGACATATTGATTTCGTCCGTGCTAAGCATCTCTTTGCGCGTGATCATCAAGCAGTTGTACCCAAACTATCTGAGAAGCAGGATATTGCCCTTCTCAACGTTCGCCATCCGCTCATTGCTGAGCCTGTACCAAATGACCTTTATTTCGGTAGTCAGTTGACGGCTATCGTGATAACAGGTCCCAACACAGGTGGTAAGACCATCATGCTTAAGACCTTGGGATTAACGCACCTTATGGCTCAGTCTGGTTTGCCTATTTTGGCTGATAAGGGCAGTCGGGTAGCTATCTTCAAAGAAATTTTTGCGGATATTGGTGATGAACAGTCGATTGAGCAGAGTTTATCAACCTTCTCCAGTCACATGACCCACACGGTGCAGATTTTAGCGGAGGCGGATCAAGATTCCCTCATTCTCTTTGACGAGTTGGGAGCTGGGACAGATCCGCAGGAGGGTGCGTCTTTGGCAATGGCTATTTTGGATGATCTTCGTCTGCGGGGGATCAAGACCATGGCAACCACCCACTATCCTGAGCTCAAGGCCTACGGGATAGAAACCTCTGGTATTGAAAATGCCAGCATGGAGTTTGATAGCAATAGCCTGCGTCCGACCTATAAGTTTATGCAGGGTGTTCCTGGTCGCTCCAATGCCTTTGAAATTGCCCGCCGTCTTGGTCTATCTGATATTATTATCCAGTCAGCCCAATCTTGGACGGATACAGATAGCGATGTGAACCGCATTATCGAGAAATTGGAAAGTCAGACGGTTGAAAGTCGTCAGCGTCTGAATAAGATTCGTGATGTGGAGCAAGAAAATTACAAGATGAACCGAGCCCTCCGCAAGCTCTATGACGAGCTCAATCGTGAGCGGGAAAATGAGCTCAACAAGGCACGCTTGGAAGCCAAGGAAATTGTAGATATGGTATTGGCAGAAAGCGAGGACATTCTTAAAAATCTTCATGCTGCAGCCAGTCTTAAGCCCCACCAGATTATCGAAGCCAAGGCAGAGCTGAAAAAGTTGGCGCCTGAAGTGGTAGATTTGTCTAAGAACAAAGTCTTGAAAAAAGCTAAAATTCAGAGGGAAGCCAAGGTGGGTGATGATATTATCGTTACAGCTTATGGACAACGTGGGACCTTGACCAATCAGCTTAAAGATGGACGGTGGGAAGCTCAGGTTGGCTTGATTAAGATGATCTTGGCCAAAGATGAGTTTGAGTTAGTCAAGGCGGAAAAGGCAGAGCAGCCTAAGAAACGCCAGGTTCACACCGTCAAACGTGCCAATGTACGAGGACCAAAAGCCCGCTTAGATCTCCGTGGCAAACGCTACGAAGAGGCTATGATGGAGCTGGATGAATTTATCGACCAAGCCCTTCTCAACAATCTGGCACAAGTCGACATTGTCCATGGTATTGGTACAGGGGTTATCCGAGAAGGGGTGACAAAGTACCTTCGCCGCAACAAGCAAGTCAAGGAGTTCGGCTACGCCCCACAAAATGCAGGTGGCTCAGGCTGTACTATTGTGACGTTTAAATAAGGAATTAGCAAGCAAGGATAGAGTCAGTCTATTCTTGCTTTTATATTTCTGCGATACAGGGAATAGGATGGGTCAAAATACAGTTCAAGTACTTACTAGGTTATGCTATACTATACTTATGAGGTAAGAAAGCGTCTTACTTGATAGGGGTTTATAAAGGAGGTCTAAGATGAAAAAAGTAATGAAGATTATTATCGGCATTTTGTTAGTAATCGGGATTGGAATTGGATACATGCAACACAAGGAACATGAGAAAATGGTCGCTATTGCTACTAGTGAAGAGGCTAGAGCTGTTTACGAAAAACATATGAAAGCGAATGACCCAAAAGCGTTAACGGCTGATGGAGTTATAAAAACTTATGAAATTGACACGAACAGTTTAAAATACAATCCTATGGGCGGATTGATGGTAGACGTATATCTTAATGGTAAACAGAACATATACATCAGTTATAATTTAATTGATAATGGGGACGGAACATACCATTCTGCTTATTATATAGGTTCCCCAGATCTGCTAGAATTTTTAAATGAGGAATATCAATGACTAAAAAATACATAAACGAACTTCGACTTCAGATTGGCATGACTCAGTACAATCAGTATATGATTCAAGGAGCACCTGTTTGGACTCAAAACGGTTCCTTTGTCGGCACAGTCACCCTCGACTTCGACAATGAAAATGGCAATGGTGAACAGGTTTATGCTGTCGTGAAAGATCCAAATTTGCCCAAAGACCAAGTGTTGGAAGTTACGGTTCTCTTTCGAGGCTCGACTGGACCAAATGAAGTGTTGTCAAAACCTGCAGATGTGTGGAATGACTGGGTTGAAAACGATCTTTTTTTAGGTTTGCGCGTCTTTGCCCAAGATCATCCGAACTATACCCAGAACCATGACCATGCGAGTGGACAATTAAAAGCATCTTCGGAAGCTCTAAATACAATAATGGCTACCTACCCAAATGCAAAAGTCAATCTGTACGGCCACTCCCTAGGTTCGATGGATGTACAGTACGCCATTGCTAATTTATCTGACACCGACATTAACCGTTTAGAGAGCGCGTATATCTATAACGGGCCTAATATATACGGCATCCTAGACGACCAACAGAAAGCACGGGTCGACTCCGTCAAAGGGCTGATTCATAATTATGCAGATCCCAAAGACCCTGTCAGTATGGTTGGGCGTGACCTAGACAAAGGAAGTTTAGATTCCGTTGGGATGGTCCACTTCGTGGAAAGTAAGGATATCGATCTTGGCAATCAGCACATGACCTATGGCTATCAGTTAGACTCTTCTGACAATATTAAGGTCCTACAGACTTCTTCCACTTATATATTTAAACCACTAAATTTATGTTATACTATGAGGTAAGAAAGCGTCTTGCTTGATAGGATTTCATAAAGGAGGTCTAAGATGAAAACAGTTGTCAAAATACTAGTTGGCGTTATTGTCGCTATAGCACTTGGAATAGGAGGATTTAAGTTGATGCAAAAAATTGAGCACGATTATATGGTAGAGGTTGTGAAGAGTGAGGAAGTGAGGGGAATTATTGAGAAAACTTTAGTAAACGAAGATCCTCAAGCTCTCACTCAAAATGGTCTTATAAAAAGTTATAAAATTGACTACTCTACCATTAGAAAAAATCCAATGCGTGGAATTATGTTTAATGTGATAATAAATGATGATGCAAAACTATACGGAAGATTCGGATTGCAAAAAGAATTTGAAGAATTCCGAGGAACAGGTATGGATTTATCTTCGGAATTAGCAACTTTATTAGAAAGGAAGTAAATATGGAATGGTATATACAGACAAAGATAGAGTAGATATTGCATGGAAACAATATTCAAATTATTCTATGGGTAACGTTGTTAAAATAAATGATAATCAATACACTATCGGCACAGTCCGTAAGGTACTCAAAGATGCAATAGGTTTGGATGGTTACGTTGTTGAAGAGCCTGACGGCAATGTAATAGTCTTGTTCCAAGGTTCTAAAGGTCCAGGGAAGGAAGGCTCTGCAGCAGATTGGCTGGATAATGATTTGCCTATGGCACACAATATTATATCTAATAAGTCAGAAGTGACGCCCCAACTTCAGTCCGCTTCCAGAAATCTGAACCAGGTCCTGAAGGACTACCCTAATGCTCAGATTACAGTCTACGGTCATTCGTTTTATGCTATACTATGAGGTAAGAAAGCGTCTTGCTTGATAGGATTTCATAAAGGAGGTCTAAGATGAAAACAGTTGTCAAAATACTAGTTGGCGTTATTGTCGCTATAGCACTTGGAATAGGAGGATTTAAGCTGATGCAGAAAATCGAGCACGATTATATGGTAGAGGTTGTGAAGAGTGAGGAAGTGAGGGAGATTATCGAAGAAAGGTTAATTTCTTATGATACAAGAGCGTTAACTGAAGAGGGAGCAATAAGGTCCTACTCTATAGATAGTTCCTCAATTCGCCGTAATCCAATGGGAGGAATTAGCTTTACGGTTCACGTTAATAATGATAGTGGACTGTATGTTTTTTATACAATTAATAAAGATTCTAATACAAAAAAAATAGTGCTTGAAGGTGGAGGGAATTCCTCTAGGTTTGAGAATCTAATAACAAAAGAGACGAGGGAATAATATGTACACTGAACAAGAGAGACAAAGAATAGCTAAGGAGGAGTATACAGATTATGTAGTTGGCGACCCTGTTAAGATTTTTACCAATGTCAAAGAAGAACTAATCATCGGCACAGTCCGTAAGGTACTCAAAGATGCAACAGGCTTAGATGGTTATGTGGTTGAAGAGCCTGACGGCAATGTGATAGTCTTGTTCCAAGGTTCTAAAGGTCCAGGGAAGGAAGGCGCTGCAGCAGATTGGCTGGATAATGATTTGCCGATGGCGCACAATATTATATCTAATAAGTCAGAAGTGACGCCCCAACTTCAGTCTGCTTCCAGAAGTCTGAACCAGGTCCTGAAGGACTACCCTAATGCTCAGATTACAGTCTACGGTCACTCGTTAGGCTCAATGAATGCTCAATATGCTCTGGCCACTGTTTCAGATATTGACCGCATTGCTGGGGCTTATATCTATAACGGCCCAAATGTTTATCCTGCTTTGATGGAAGAAGAAAAAGCCAGAGTGAATGCTCTGAAATACCGTATTCATAATTACATTGATCAAAAGGATTTCGTTCCTATTGGCTATTCAGGGAAAGATGCTCCCAGCTATAAATCACCTGTAGGAACGAGTGAGGGGGCAATCGGCATAGTCTATCGTGTGGACAGCAAGACTAATCTCAATCCTATTGATCAACACGTGTGGGGTGGTTATCAATGGAACACCGACGGCAGCCTAAAAGTAAAGGAAGGTTCTTCAAAACTAGAACAACATTATTCCAATGCTCTCCACCATGTCTCGTCGGAAATGTACCACTATGCTACTTTAAAAGCAACCCTATCCCGTGGTGGCTTCAGTTCGCGTGAAACCATCTATCTGGACAGCGAACAAGCCCGCATCCTGGCTCAAGGACTGGTTAAGGTTGCGGAAACCACTCACCAAACACTCGAAAAAGAGACCACTTCCACCCTTGCAGAAGTAAATGAAGTCTACAGTAGCTTGGGAAATGTCCCTTTTGGCTTCATTTTGAGTCCTGATGAAGTGAGACAGGCCTACAGCAGTGCAGGTGTTGACTATCATAGTCTGGTAGGAGATAGCACCAATCAAGTCGAGAAGTTTATCACTCGTTCCAATCAACTCAAGCAGGACTTAGTGGACTTAGAAAGTCAAATCCAAGCAGGGATCGAGCAGAAAGTAACGGAAGACCAGACGTTAGCACAGAGGATACAAGAATGGACCAGTATGATAAATTAAAGACAGAGTTAATGAAGACAGAGTGGGAATGGGAGGATATTGAGAACCAACAACGAAAAGCTCAAAAAGAACTACAAGAACATTATGAAAATGTTGAAGAAACTACTCGAATATTGACTCGAATGTTGGAAGAAAAGTATCAAGAAGTTCTGTTTGAATTGCGACAAGTTGGAGACGAGACTGGAGACTTGCACCAGTTACTCAACAATGGCATGTCTGAATGGCATACCGCAATCGATCAAGAGCGATACAGCTCTATTCACCGATTGGATCAGAAACAAGAGGACTTGGATACCTACTATAAAAACCAGTACCGAAAAATGCAAGATCAGATTGACGAAATTTATACAAAATATCGAGAATAGAAGGGAGAGCCAATGCATCAACTTTATCAAATGTTGCAAGATTTATATACCAAAGCTGACCAGATAGACTACGCGACGATTAATGCTATAGAGAAAGAAATTGAACGTTGGCTGATTCGCTCTATCTATGCTCCACTCAAACTGCGAGAAAAAAATGCAATTTTAAAACAACACAAGAAGAAAGTTCAAACAATTGGAAATGATGGAGAAAATTCCGTAAAATTGATTGCAAACAGTTTTGATACAAGTATAAAAGGCGAGTTTTCAAAAAAGGTACAACATGTTGTGAAAGAAAAGGCAAAAGAATATACAAAATTGGAAGAGGTAGAGTAATATCTCATCCTGTAGCACCCTTTCGTAAATCTTTTCCCATTGCTACAACTGGATTTGACAGGAAGAACAGTCACCCAGTTCCCCCTCGTCCCCCTGCGGACAAGTTTGGCTTGACCAATACGTTTTTCCAAGTCACTATTTTCTCGACACATCTATCTCCCCCCCCTTTTTTCCCGTAGCACCTACTCCGTCACCTTGTCTCATTGTTACAATTGGATTTGATAAGCAAAACAATTTTTCATTTCTCGCTTGTATCGTTGCGGACAAGTTTGGCTTTACCCATTTGTTTTTACAATTGAAATTTTTATAGATAGGTTTAACTCATATCTCATCCCGTAGCACCTCATCGATAACCATGTCCTGTTGCTACAACTGGATTTGACAGGAAGAACAGTCACCCAGTCCCCCCTCGTCTCCCTGCGGTCTAGTTTAGAATGACCAACATGCTTTCAAATCACAATTGTCTAAGCCTGTCTATCTCATTTCTCTTCCGTAGCACCTACTCCGTCACCTTGTCTCATTGTTACAATTGGATTTGATAAGCAAAACAATTTTTCATTTCTCGCTTGTATCGTTGCGGACAAGTTTAGCTTTACCCATTTGTTTTTACAACTGAAATTTTTATAGATAGGTTTAATTCATATCTCATCCCGTAGCAAAAATTCGCTTTCTATTTTCTTTTGGTGTAGAATAATAGTAGAAAAACAGAAACGGAGAATTGTATGGTTCAAGTTATTACAGATGCAAACTTTGAAGTTGAAACACAGGAAGGCGTAGTCCTTGTTGACTTTTGGGCACCATGGTGTGGTCCTTGTCGTATGCAAGCACCAATTTTGGAGCAATTGGCAGATGAAGTGGACGAAGATGAATTGCGTATTTACAAGATGGATGTTGATGAAAATCCAAACACAGCTCGTCAGTTTGGAATCATGTCTATCCCAACTCTTTTGTTCAAAAAAGATGGACAGGTTGTGAAACAAGTTGCTGGTGTCCACACGAAAGATCAAATCAAAGCTATCTTGGCAGAGATTGGTTAATTGAAAATGAAAGCAAGTGGTGGATTGACTACTTGTTTTTTCACAACTGTGAGTCATACAAAGATATCAGATTGTGAAGGTTGGCACAAGATGTTATAATAACCTTATCATTGTCATTTTAGAAAGGTTAGATATGTCAACTATTAGTTACAAACCATTAAATCTCTATCGTCAGTTTAAAACAGCAGCTCAAGAGTTTCCAAATGTTGCCATTTATTTTGACAAACCCTACGCATCCTTCCCTGAATTAGGATTGGAAAATACCTATCAAACAGTTTTTGAGGCCATTCAAAGAAGAGCTGCCCAATTTGCAGCAGCAGGTATTGGCTATGGGGACAAGGTGGTTCTGTATAAGAGCCCAGCTTTTGACACCTATTTGTTAGCAGTAGCGGCAACAGCTTTGGGAGCTGTTCCTGTTATGATTTCCTACCATTTGCCATCTTCGAATTTAGATGTGTTTGCGGAGCGATTGGAAAAGTCTTTCATTGTCTACGACCAAGAAACGGAAGAACATGTAGCAGGAATGACTCGAACTGACCTGGTCACAAAGGTATTTTTACCCCAAGTCCTAGTGCAAGAAGCAGTTGCTTTTGAAGAAAATCTCCTGCCAGAAGATGTCATTCAATACATGACCCATACTTCAGGAACGACAGGTGTTCCAAAACTAATCTGCCACACAGCACAGACCATGGGCTGGCGAGTAGCTTGGCAACAGACTATTTTTGACAAGATGACGGAGAGAGGCTTGCTGGCCTTCCATATCTCCCCTGTTCATTCACGCTATAATATCGGCGTGTCGTCGGCGATTGGGCTAGGATTCCCCCTCTACCCGCTTTCTTCTGCAAGAAAAGATGATGTTGAACGGGCGCTTGCTCTTCATCGTCCAAGTGCTCTGGAAACCCATCCGAATAACTTTGTCCAATGGGCAAGATTGGCCAAGGAAAAACCAGAGGTCTTTAGTAGCATTCGTTATTACCATTCAACCTTTGATGCTATCAATATTGGTACGCTTCGCGCCTTCTTGGAGGCTTCTAAAGAGCAACATCCAGTCTTTATGCAGGTTTATGGTCAAAGTGAATGTGGTCCAATGATTTTACGTTACCATCGTTTGGAAAATCTAGGAACAGTTAGCGGACGAGATATGGGGATTGGTCTGGAAGGTTACACAGAAGCACGCATCACAGATGCCAAAGGGAATCCTCTCCCAGCTGGAGAAAACGGACATATCCAGTTCCTGTCAAAAGGCCGTGCTGTGACCTACTATAAAGAAGATGCCCGTTTCCAAGATAATGTGTACGGTGCTTGGTGGGATAGTGGTGACTACGGATGCATGACTCCAGAGGGGACACTTCTTCTAAAAGACCGTCAGGTTGACCTCATTGAGCACATCGACAGCAATCTAGCCTTGGAAGATTTATTGCTGGATAAATTGGACTTTTTATCAGAAGTCGTGATTATCCGCGACGTCAATGGTGCACCGCAGCCGATTATCGCTCTGGCAGAAGATGCTGAGATGAACTGGGAAGCTTGGTGGGCCATGGTTGCAGACCTACCACTATTGAAAGAGCCCATCTTGATGGCTTATGACGACATTCCACGTACTGCGACCATGAAGGTTCAACGCCTCAAAATGGAAGCAGAAATGAAAGAAAAAAATCTGTAAGGGTGACGAAACCACGCTTGCAGATAAGAAGGAGTTCACATGAAAGAAATCTACCTAGCAGGCGGTTGTTTCTGGGGAATGGAAGGCTACTTTTCCCAGATTGATGGTATTCTCGACACCAGCGTTGGCTATGCCAATGGACAGGTGGAGACGACCAATTATCAACTCCTCAAACAAACAGACCACGCAGAAACGCTCTATCTAGCCTATGATGAGACTCGTATCAATTTGCGGGAAATTCTCCTTTACTATTTCCGCGTCATTGATCCCTTCTCTGTCAATCAGCAGGGACCTGACAAGGGGCGCCAGTATCGGACTGGTATCTATTACACAGATGAGGCTGATTTGCCGACCATCGAGCAGGTCATGACGGAGCAGTCTCAGCTCTTTGGCGGACGTCCCCTAGCCGTTGAAGTGGAGCCACTCGCGCATTACATCCCCGCCGAAGACTACCATCAGGATTATTTGAAGAAAAATCCCCAAGGGTACTGCCATATCGATCTTGGGCAGGCAAAAATCCCTCTGATTGATGTTGCAGACTACCAAAAGCCAGACCAGCAAGTCTTAAAAGACAGCTTGACCGACCTCCAGTATCAAGTCACTCAAGAAGCTGCGACGGAAAGACCCTTCGAAAATGAGTTTTGGAATAGTGACCAAGCTGGCATTTACGTTGATATTACGACTGGCGAGCCGCTTTTTCTCTCGACAGACAAATTCGACTCAGGCTGCGGCTGGCCCTCCTTTACCAAACCAATCAGCAAGGAAGTTGCGACTTATTTCCAAGATAAGTCCCACGGCATGAACCGCATCGAAGTCCGCAGTCGGGCTGGTCATGCTCATCTAGGCCATGTCTTTGATGACGGACCGCGTGACAAAGGCGGTCTCCGTTACTGTATCAACTCAGCAGCCCTTCGCTTCATACCGAGAGAAGAAATGGAAGAAGCAGGATATGGTTTGTTCTTGGAGTTGCTTAAATAAATTTATGAACGCAGAAAGTCTATTCGCAAAGAATAGGCTTTTTGTGTATTAAAATTGTATGTTCAGAAAGTTGATTTTGATATAATAATCTGTATAGAGATTTTTCTTAAGGGACATATATGGAAAGGTTATGAAAATGATTCTTAGTAAACGTTTTAAAAATAGAAGAAAGGAACTTGGCTTTACTCAAAAGGAACTTGCAGAGGGAATTTGTGAGCAGAGTTTGATTAGTCGAGTTGAAAAATTAGGAGTTGCTCCTACATCGGATATATTATTTGCCTTATCACAACGCTTATAGGTGTCCATGGATTATTTTTTTGATGAAAGTGTATCAGATAAAGCGCCTGATATTACGGTATTTAAACGATTGGTAGACAAAGCTCTGTTCACTCGTTCCTATGATCAACTGGCTTATCTTGTAGAGGCAGAGAAGCAGAAAGAAGCTGTTCATTCGCAGGAAAGCAGTGAATATTTAACTTATCTGGCTTGTATAGTGGACTTTCATCATTATCATAAGGAGGATATTGCAATTGGACGTATGGAAGAACTTAGTCATCGAATCAGTAAGACATCTAGTTTTTATCTGAATGTATACAATAGCTTGGTTAATTTTTATGCCTTGACTTCTCGAGATGAGGATTTAGACGGTTTGTATGAGGGGATTTCAGAAAAGCTTAGCCACTTGGATATATCAAACATAGAGAGTTTTCACAAGTATATCAAGATTCGCTACAATCACGCTCACTATCTTTTTAAAAGGAAGAGGCAGTCACAGGCAATTGATGAATTGACAGACCTAATCGAAATCTTGCGAGACAAGAAGAGTTGTTATCTTTTGGCAGACACGCTTTGTTTAATCGCAAATGTCGGAGAGGGATTTTTGTCAAAAGATGAAATTCTCTCCTACTATCGAGAAGCGGAATGTCTATTCAAATTTTTTGGTCCGCAAAATAGTTATCTTAGTTTGAAAGAATATCTATCAAAAGATATTTAATAATCAAGTATAGATTCTTTTATAAAAATAATTTAAATAGGTTGAAAACTAACTGTTAATATGTTAAGGTAAAATAAAAAGCTATATCAACGAATGTTTGAGAACATGTTGATTTTGGTTACGGGTTCTAATGATAGGGAGGTGGTGGAGTCCACCTCCTTTTTGTGCAAATGGGGTTCGTTATGAAAAAAGTATTTACTTATTTATCCACTTTTAGCATCTGTCTCTTCTGTATATGGTTAGTGAGTCTGCAACTCGATTATTTAATTTATCATTACTATCCATCGGTTTCCATATTAAGTCGTGGGGAAGAAGTGACCTATGAAGAAGTGTCGGATGCCCTGACAAATTTAGCTGAAAAGGAAAATAGTCTAATTGCTAAGACAATAACAGAAACAGATGATAGTGGGCGAACTACTACCAGTTATGATGTTTTTGGGAAGGGGGAGCTTCCACAGGGCTTGGTCAAAGCGGATAGGTTAGTAGCTAGTCAGGCCAACTTAGCTGAAAATTACTATGTTGTAAAAGGGAATCTGGACATCAAAGCGGTAGAAAATGTCTTACAGTCACTAGGATTGGTGGATAGTTATACTTACAGACCGACCCTATTAAACAGTTTAAGTCTATTTCTTGGTAGGGGAGCTCCGAGCTTAGGCCTTATTATCTTTATACTCACAAATCTTGCATTGACAGTAGTTGGGCAGATTGTCTACTTGCGGTCAGCAGGGATAGAGATACTTTCAGGTGTGAGGAGTTGGCAGATTGCTAGTCGTTTTTTAAGAGTGGATGGAAGAGATATCGCATTGGCTACAGGAAGTTCATTAGTCTTTGGGTGGCTGGTGATTCTAATTTTGGGTTGGCCAATGGTATATTATCGCTTTGTAGCAATCGGTATTGCCTTTTATGCTTGTTTGCTTTTGTTCCTATCTTTATCGACAAGTGTTGGATTCATGATTGCATTAAACATTACTCAGTTACAAAAGCTAATGAAGGGAGCTTTGCCTCTCAAGGCGATTTTTGCTATTTTACTAATAGGTCAGTGTTTAGCGGTTTGTATCATCTCTATTGGTGTTAGTCGAACATTGACATATGTTGGAGTTCTCCATACACTAACGATAGGAGAAAAGGCTTGGCAAGAAAGACAAGATGTTTTTAGTCTGTCTTTGAATCGTGAAGCATTCATAGCTGATGAAGCGATGGCTCAGCAACAAAGAATAGCTTGGTCTCATGTAATTTTAGAATCATATGCGAAAAATAATGTAATGTTAGTCCAGCACCATTTACGGCATAACACAATAAAAGAACATACCATCATTGAATCCAGCAAGGAAATTTCTCTAGAAAGGGTGCTGTATGTGACGCCGAACTATATACAATCAGAAGGTGGCCTGTACGATTTCAAGCAGCTGGAAGAGATAAAGCAATTAGGCAAGGATGAAATTGCATTATTATTACCAAAGAGTTTGCAAAATGATGCGAGTGTTTACCAAGCGTATTTTGAGGACATGGTAGGGAAATTGCTTGCGGATGGAGAAAGATCCATAAGTTTGTATTCAAACGTTTATTACATTTCAGACGAGAAGCGATGGTTCATTTACAATCATACTCCGATAAATTATGAGCAATTTTTACAGGCTCCGTTGATTGTTGTTCTATCACCTGAAAGTTTTGAAGAAACGTCCTATTTTTGGGAAAATGCCTTACCAGATTTTGTATTTTTCAAAGATAAGGAGATGCTGGAACAGCTGTTGGACAAATACAATTTACAAAACACAATAGGTAGCTTGTTATCTAGCAGGCAACAGTACAACACCCTGAGAAAAAATGTTCAACTTGAAATTCTTATGACCCTATCTCCGACAATCCTTGGAATATTCACTTCCATACTATTGTTCAATACGATGAATCTTCTATACTTTGAGACTTTCAAAAGAGAAATAGCCATCAAGCGGATAGCAGGGATGCGTTTTATCGAATTGCATGGTTCTTATCTAGGAGAACAAGTCGGCTCCGCTCTTGTTGGGATGGGTTTGGCAATGTTTATGACAAAGTCAGTTATTGTTAGCCTAGGAGTAGTTGTGGCTCTGTTGATAAATAGTTGGATGTTACTGAACAAACAAGCGAAAAAGGCAGAAAAAATCCAGTTGAGTGTATTAAATGGCAGATAGTTAATGAGGTGAAGTTAGAATGAAAGGAAAATTTGTACTTGTATCGACGATCATTCTAGCCGTCTTTATGATTTGGTTGGGCGTCAGCCAAAAGGAGACTATGCTAGTTCATTATTATCCTTCTGTGACCACCTTGTCGGTATCTGAGGACGTGACTTACTCAGATGTACGACAGAGATTAGAGGAATATTCTCAACAGACGGATAGTGTGATTGCCAGGCGGGTGATTGAGCCAAGTACATCAGGTGGACGTACCTTTTCCTATGACAATTTTAGTCAGTCTTCCCTACCAAGAGGACTAGATGAATTTCGGGCATCAGAAAAGGTGGAGTCTGCACTTCTAGCCAAATATTTTATTTTCCAAGGAAAAGCGACGGTAGAGGAACTTCGGTCTCTTCTTGTTTCGATTGGATTTGACGAGGTTCAGATTCGGAAGCCTTCGACTATTGCTACTTTACTCGCATTTCTGACACAAGGTGGTCAATTCTTAGCCATACTGGTCTTTCTTATTACCTATATGGCTTTGGTCGTGATTGCCAATGTAAGGCAATTGCGTATGGCAGGTATCCGTTTGATTGCAGGAGATTCACGTTGGCATTTATTTCTACTATCTCTACAGGAAAATGCGAAAGAGATAGCTCTAACTATCCCATTTGCGGTTCTTCCAGCAGTTGGACTGGCCTATCTCATCGGATTAGATAGCTATTCTGTCTACTATCTGGTCGCAGCTCTAGTGGGCTATCATTTCTTGCTTGGTTTGATTGCCCTTTTTTTCGCTGCTACATTTACCTTGGGCATTCGGACCTATCACTTTTTCCCCTTGTTAAAAGGGAAGATGCCCCTGCAAGGAATCCTGACCATTATGGTTATGGGACAAATGCTGGCTCTACTAGTGGTGTCATTGGGTGTGGCTCAAACCGCCTATTATTCAGAGATTTGGCAGGAATACCAAGCAGGCACCCAGCAGTGGGAGAAAGAAGAGGATTACTATAGTTTGGCTTGGAACATTGCTGCGGATGGTCGCTCAGGACTAAATTCGCCTGAAAATTGGTATCCTTTACTAAAGCAAGCTTTGGAGGAAGACGGCGCGCTCTTTGTCAAAAGTAATTTGAATGCCTATTTAATGGGCTTCCAACTGGAAGATGGGACAAGTCTTGACAGCTACCATCCAGCAGGCAACAGCCTCTACGTTAGTCCAAATTATTTGCAGATACAGGATGTAGACTTGTCGGACGAAGCATTACCTTCTCTACAAGAAGGAGAATTTCAACTTCTATTACCTGAAACATTGCGTCCTGAAAGTGATAGGTATCTCCATCTTTACCAAGATTATATCAATCGTATGGTTAGACCTGCTAATCAAGCAAGCTCAGCTACCATTAAGGGAAAAGTTGCCTATTTAAAAGATGGGCAGAAGCAGTTTATCTACAATCATCGTTCTGGTCAACATGTGCAATACCTGACAGACCCTATTTTAGTTGTGCTGGCACCGTCAAGTCTGGGAGAGGAATCTGCTGATTTTTGGTTGAATGAAGTAGATAGCAGTATTTTATTTAAAAACAGAGATAAACTTTTGCGCGAATTGAAGGCAAGAAATCTGTTTCAGTTTGTTAATGAAGTGAGAAGTAGTTCCTCCCTATTTCAAGAACTATTAGATCGTATTCGGATAGAGACCATTTCAACATCTATGGGAGCCATTTTAGGGATTGTGACATCAATTGTTCTGTTTAATACCATGAATCTATTATACTTCGAAGAGTTTAAACGTGATATTTTTATCAAAGAAATTGCAGGGATGGATTTCTTGGGAATCCATAAGAAATACCTAACGTTCCAACTGCTTTCCCTCTTGTTGGCTCTTGGAGCAAGCATGGTAGTGACAGGTCACATGTTCATAAGTAGTATCAGTTTTGCCTTGTTTATGGTCAATGCCCTCTGTTTATTGAGGTGGCAGGCGAGGAAAGAAGGAGCTTGGAATATCCGTATTTTGAAAGGAGCCTAGTATGTTTTCTATCCAATCAATTCAAAAGAAATTTGGGCAACGTAGCTTGTTTTCTGATGTAACGCTAGACTTGCAGGCTGGAAAGGTTTATGCCTTGATAGGTGCCAGTGGTAGCGGAAAAACGACCTTGCTGAATATTTTAGCCAAGTTGGAGTCCTATGATGCAGGTGACATTCTCTACAAGGGGAAGGATTTGAAAAAGTTGAAGTCCCATCTCTTTTTTAGGGAGGAATTAGGTTATCTCTTTCAGAATTTTGGTCTTTTAGAAAGTCAGACAATCAGAGAAAATCTGGATTTGGGACTGATTGGTCAGAAATTGTCCAAAGATGAAAGGAAATCGAGACAGGAAGCGGCACTTGATGCAGTTGGGCTGCCTTATCTGGACTTGTCTCAGCCTATCTATGAACTCTCAGGAGGGGAAGCTCAGCGGGTAGCTCTTGCTAAAGTCATCCTGAAAAATCCTCCATTGATTCTAGCAGATGAGCCGACGGCTGCCTTAGATCCTAAGAGCTCCCAAGAAATTATGGATATTTTGTTATCCTTGAAGAGCCCAGATCGGCTAATTGTGATTGCGACCCATAATCCTTTGATTTGGGAGCGAGCAGACCTTATCATAAAAATGGAAGACTTGTAAAAATTCATACTCTTCGAAAATCAAAATTATCCGTTGTCAAGAGTGATGAGTGAAAAGCTCCGGTGGAGCTTTTCAGCCTGTTATGGCTTCGAGCCAGTTTTTCTCGTAGAGAAAAACAAGAAAACCACCAGCTATGCTGGTGGCTGACAAGGCTTTGAGCTTCCATTTCTTTTTCCTGATATAATCTAATTGTTCAGGTTAGATAAA
>NZ_JAOTGL010000013.1:0-53016 GCF_044427045.1 Streptococcus sp. 2022WUSS135 | reverse complement strand
AGGATGAAGCACAAACTGGTTTGCGATGGAAACGATGTCGTTAATACTATCAAGTAAATGAGCTTTAATCTGATCTAGCATGACTTTTCCCCTTTTATTTTTAGTGTAACATAAAAACTAACCCACCTCAAAATGTGATAGGTTAGTTAACTTAATGACATTGGGAAGCTTTCCCTCTTTCTTTTTCTATAAGCGTGTGATAAAATAATAGCCAATAAGTAAGAATGGAAAAGTTATGAATACATCATTTAAAGAAAAAGTCATATTGATACTCTTATCTGGAGCGACATTGTTAGCTGTTCTCAACTGGTCTAGTATTTATGGGGCTATTCAACAATTATTAGGCAGTATGAACTCGCTTTTTATTGGAGCTATTTTTGCCTTTATTCTCAATGTTCCCATGAAAAAATTAGAAGATCAGTTTGAAAAGATTTCTTTTTTAAAGAAATCCAAGCGGTCTTTGGCAATTGTTGGAGTATTAATTGGATTTGCTTTAATTGTGACAGGACTGGTGGTGATTGTTCTTCCTACATTGGTGACGACTGTTTCAGAGCTGGTTTCGGTTAGCAGCACAGCCATTCCAAAATCGGTAAATGCCCTAACTAATTTTCTTGAATCAAATGGCCTTTTGTCGGGACAAATCGGAGACCAGATTGCCAGCTTTTTGGATCAGTTGAAGAATTTAACACTTATTTCAAGTTTGGTCACACCGATTTTATCTGGCTTGGTGTCCAATGTGACGGGGATTTTTTCGAACACTATGACGTTGATAATGGCTTTCTTCTTTACTCTAGCGATTTTAGGGAGCAAGGAACACTTGCAGGCGATGACGAGAAAGTTCTTGCAGGCTACCTTGCCGGAGAAGGCTGTCAGAGTAGTGAACTATATTGGAGAAGTTATTGTTGATACCTATGACCGATTCTTGATGAGTCAAATTGTTGAAGCGTGTATCATTGGGACACTTGTCTTTGTTAGTTATTCGCTCTCAGGAATTCCTTATGCCAGCATGGCTGGTATTTTGGCTGGGGTCCTATCATTTGTACCTTATATCGGTCCCTTTTCAGCGTGTTTGATTAGTGCTCTCTTTGTGGCGGTACAAAATCCGCTCTTGGCACTCTGGTCTATCGCCCTTTTCCAGATTATTCAGCTGATAGAAGGAAATGTTATCTATCCGCGCGTGGTTGGTCAATCAGTTGGTCTTCCGACCCTATTTACCCTGGCTGCAGCCTTGATTGGTGGTAATTTGTTTGGCCTACTTGGTATGGTCTTCTTTACCCCAATTTTTGCGGTTGTCTACCGCCTGGTTCGTGAATGGGTTGCCAGTCGATTGAAGAAGCAAGATGAATTATTGGTAGAAAGTGAGTAATTCTCGCTTTCTTTTATTTTTGTCATTTTTATGCTATACTGAAGTGATAAAGTTTATGTAGGAGAAAGAGTATGCGTTGTCCAAAATGTCAGAGTTTGAAATCAAGTGTCATTGATAGTCGTCAGGCTGAAGATGGCAATACCATCCGTCGTCGTCGTTCCTGCGACCAATGTGGTCAACGTTTTACCACCTATGAACGGATTGAAGAGAAAACTCTAGTCGTTGTGAAAAAAGACGGAACTAGAGAGCAGTTTTCACGTGAAAAGATTTTCAATGGGATTATTCGTTCTGCTCAAAAGCGCCCTGTGTCAACCGATGATATTGATGAAGTGGTGAATCGGATTGAACAGAAGGTGCGAGCACAAGGTGATAGTGAAATAGAATCCGATGTCATTGGGAATTTGGTAATGGAAGAATTGGTCGAATTGGATGAAATCACCTATGTGCGTTTTGCATCGGTTTATCGTTCTTTCAAAGATGTTGGAGAGCTAGAAAATTTGCTTAAGCAGATGATTTCCAAAGGAAGTAAGGTAAAACCGGGAAAAAAAGATGAAACCAAATGATTTATTTGCCTATATAAAAATCAGCCCGTTTACACCTGATATTGTCAGTCTTAGCCAATGCTACCAGCCGATTATCGGTTTTGATGCATTAGCGCTTTATTATTACTTTTATAGTTTTGCCGATCAAGGGCAAGGACGTTACAAATGGACTGTCATTCTCAATCACATGGATTTTGGGATGAATCGTTTGGAGAAAGCTCTGGATGTTCTGACTGCCATGGGGCTCCTAGAACTCTATCGTGCAGATGAATTAACAGGTTTGGCGCTACAAGCCCCTCTGACCGTAAAAAGTTTTCTAGCGAAACCCTTGTATAAGAACTTGTTGGCGAGGAAGATTGGGGAGTCAAGCATGGAGAATCTGCTTGTTCACCTACCCAATCAGGAACAGAATATCTCAAAAACATTTTCTCAGGTCTTTACCATGGATGGGCAGGCTCCAGTTGTTTTTGAACCGAAACATGATTTTGACTGGTCTGCCTTCAAGGCCTTGATGGCCAAGGATAAGCTTCTTTTTCAGGATGAAGCTGAGGATATTATTGCGCTTAGTTACATAGCAGAGCAGGCAGGCTGGACCTGGTTGGAAACCTATCGTCAGGCTAAAGCAACAGCTATTGGACAGACGATCTCGACCAAACGCTTGCAGCAGTCACGTCAGTCATTGCCAACAGAAAGTGCCAACCTCACTGCCCAAGAACAAGCCATTGTTCGTGAAGCGAAATCAAAATCCAGCCTAACCTTCTTGTCCTTTATCAAGGAGCAACGGAAGGCAGCTGTGACAGGAACAGAACGAAAATGCTTGACGGATTTGGCAAATTTGGGTCTGCTTGATGAAGTTATCAATGTCTTGGTCCTCTATACCTTTAACAAGGTGGACTCAGCCAATCTGAATGAAAAATACGCTATGAAGCTGGGCAATGATTTTTCCTACAAGGGAATTGGCAGTGCAGAGGCGGCTGTTCTTTACCTAAGAGAGTTGAAGACAGGTCAAGCTGTCACCAAGCCGAGCCAGCCACAGAAAAGCAATGTGCCTGAGTGGAGTAAGGAAGAGGTTCAACAAGGACAAACGGCGGAAGGTCAAGCTAGATTAGCTGCCCTTTATCGCGAATTAGAAGAAATGGAAAACAAAGGAGGTAGCTGATGAAATCAGTACAAGACAGGTTGTCGCAAACAACCAATCCAAGTCCAAAATCTTATCAGCAACTCTATCAGGAGATAGTGAGTGATCCTGAAGTCGCTGCTTTTATCAAAAAAGAAGGTTTGACCCAGCAGGAAATCACTCTCTCCATTTCTAAGTTTTTGGAATATATCAGTCAGCGGGACCTCTTTGTCAAACAGGCTGAATCCTATATTGCTAAGGGGTATCAACCAGTTTTGGTTATGAATGAGGGCTACGCGGATGTTTCTTATCTTGAGACAGAAGAATTGGTCGAATACCGTCGCTTGGAAGCTATCAAGAACCGTATCCAGCTTATTAATATGCCGGCAAGTTTGAAAAATGTAACCGTGGCGGATATTGATAAGAGCGATGAAAATCGTGTGGAAGTCATGTTAGCCATTGCGGATTTTGTTAAACGCTTTGAAGAAAAACCAAAAGGTCTCTATATCTATGGTAACTTCGGTATTGGAAAAAGTTATTTGATGGCTTATTTAGCCAATTTGTTATCCAAAACTCATCTTCAATCAACCACCATGCTCCACTATCCGACCTTTGTTGTCGATATAAAAAATGCTATCAAAGATGGTTCTGTCAAGGAGCGAATTGATGAAATCAAGATGGCTCAGGTCTTGGTGCTAGATGACATTGGAGCGGAGCAACATAGTCCGTGGGTACGTGACGATGTTCTACAGGTCATTCTTCAATACCGTATGCAGGAAAATCTGCCGACCTTCTTTACGTCCAATTTCTCCTTTGATGATTTGGAGCGTCATTTCGCCTCTGGCAAGTCTGGTGATGAGACCTGGCAGGCCAAACGGGTTATGGAGCGGATTCGCTATCTGGCTCGCGATTTGCATTTGAAAGGAAATAACCACCGATGAATGAAACCATTGATTTAATGCTGAACCATACTTCCGTCCGTCGTTTTACGGAAGAGCCCGTTGAGGCGGAACATCTGCAAGCTATTATTTCAGCTGGGCGAGCTGCGTCTAGCTGGAAGAATTTCCAGTCTTATTCCATCATTGTGGTGCAGTCAGCGGAGAAAAAACAGGCTCTCTATGATTTGGTGCCCCAGCCAGCTATTTTACAGGCTCAGGCCATTCTGGTTTTTGTGGGCGACCATAATCGTGCCAGCAAGGCGGCTCAACTCCATGGTTCAGACTTTGAGGCCAAAGGAACAGAGAATCTCCTGATTTCTTCTGTTGACGCGAGCCTAGCAGGGCAAAATGCCCTCTTGGCAGCGGAAAGCTTAGGTTACGGTGGCGTCTTTATCGGTATGATTCGCCATAAGGCCTTGGCAATAGCAGAGCTGTTCAACTTGCCAGATTATACCTATCCCATTTTCTGTATTGCCTTGGGTCGACCAGCCCAAAACCATCCTGTCAAACCACGTTTGGCAAGTGAAACCATTGTCTTTCAGGAAGAATATGTGGAGCAAGGCGTGGAAGTCATCCAAGCCTACGACCAAGTTCAGACAGACTATGCAGGTGCCCGTCAGACAGAAACTTGGTCGGAGCGTATGGTTGCCCAGTTTGGTCAGCCAGAGCAGCCTGAAACGAGGGCTGTATTAGAAAAAAATAAACTATTGTAAGTAGAAGAGGAGGAGCTATGGCTCTACCAACTATCGCCATCGTTGGACGTCCCAATGTTGGTAAATCAACCTTATTTAACCGTATTGCGGGGGAACGTATTTCTATCGTAGAAGACGTTGAAGGTGTGACCCGCGACCGTATTTATGCTACTGGTGAGTGGCTCAACCGTAAGTTTTCCTTGATTGATACAGGCGGTATTGATGATGTGGATGCACCTTTCATGGAGCAAATCAAGCATCAGGCTGAGATTGCCATGGATGAAGCGGACGTTATCGTCTTTGTCGTATCAGGCAAAGAAGGTGTGACGGATGCTGACGAGTATGTATCGCGTATCCTTTATAAGACAAACAAACCAGTTATTTTGGTTGTCAATAAAGTTGATAACCCTGAAATGCGTAATGACATCTACGATTTCTATTCACTCGGTCTTGGCGATCCTTATCCAGTATCTTCTGTACATGGTATCGGAACAGGGGATGTCTTGGATGCAATCATTGAAAACCTACCAGCTCAGGAAGTAGAAGAAAATCCAGATATTATCAAGTTCAGCTTGATTGGTCGTCCAAACGTTGGTAAATCAAGTTTGATTAACGCTATTTTGGGTGAAGAGCGCGTGATTGCGTCGCCTGTTGCTGGAACGACTCGTGATGCCATTGATACGCACTTTACAGACCCAGAAGGTCAAGAATTTACCATGATTGATACCGCAGGGATGCGCAAGTCTGGTAAGGTCTATGAAAATACGGAGAAATATTCCGTTATGCGTGCCATGCGTGCCATTGAACGTTCGGATGTCATATTGATGGTCATCAATGCTGAAGAGGGTATTCGTGAGTATGACAAACGCATCGCTGGTTTTGCCCATGAGGCTGGTAAGGGAATGATTATCGTAGTCAACAAGTGGGACACGCTTGAAAAAGACAACCATACCATGAAGCAGTGGGAAGACGATATTCGTGACCAATTCCAGTATTTGTCATACGCACCGATTATCTTTGTATCAGCCTTGACCAAGCAACGTTTGCACAAATTGCCTGAGATGATCAAGGCTATTAGTGAAAGTCAGAATACCCGCATTCCGTCGGCTGTGCTTAACGATGTCATCATGGATGCTATTGCCATCAATCCAACACCGACTGATAAAGGTAAACGTCTCAAGATTTTCTACGCGACTCAGGTTGCGACCAAGCCACCGACCTTTGTGGTCTTTGTCAACGAAGAAGAGCTCATGCACTTCTCCTATATGCGTTTCTTGGAAAATCAAATCCGCAAAGCCTTTGTATTTGAAGGAACACCGATTCACTTGATTGCACGGAAACGGAAGTAAGAAATGAAAAGAGGGCAACCTCTTTTTTCTTTGCATGCCATGTAAAAAATGCTACAATGAAAAAAAAGGAGGTGATTCCATGATAGCGGGCAATGTCATTCTAATGTTGTTTGCATTTCTAACAGTTCCTGTTCTTCTACTAGTAGACTATGAAGATAAGCAGTACAAGCCCTTTGGTCTTCGTTACTGGTTTGGAGTCTTTGCGTGTATATTGGTATTTTTAGTGACTCTTTTGGTTTATTTTGTAACCTACGCAGCTGGATCCATCATGGTTTTCAACCATTTTGACAGGTTCTTGGTTGGCATCTTTCTTTTCTTGGTATTTGGAGCAAGTGTGTTGACGATTCTACTGGCTAGGGCTATCAAAACCTTAATTCGACGGACTAAGTATTATCAGCAGATGAAATAGGGGGACCGACCATATGGAAATAATCGGTGAAATCTTGGTTGAGTTTTTGACTGGTCTAGCAGACTTCGATGAAAAGAAACACCCTCCTTTTGGCCTTCGCTATTGGCTAGGTTGGTTGGGAGTTCTGATTCATGTCTTACTCCTTGCCTTGCTTACTTGTGTGATTGTCTTCTTTTTCAAGTTTTTCTTGGATGGAAAAGGTTTGATTAACGTAGTAGTGGCAGTTGTTTTCCTGCTATTTGCTCTATTTTGGCTTTGGAAAAGCGGAAAAACAATCTTGAAAATGCGGCAGGCAACGATTTATTATTTAGCTATTCATTAGAGACACCAGTTTACCAGCTGGTGTTGTTTTGATACCTATTTAAACAATTCAAATTGAAAATATGCTATAATGAAAAGATAATATTTTATACTCAATGAAAATCAAAAGTAGCCTAGGAAACGAAGTCGAAGATAGAACTGGAGTTCATCAAGGCAAGTTGACAACGGATAATTTTGATTTTCGAAGAGTATTAGATATATTTTACAGAAGAGCTGATGATTGGTTGAAGGATAAAGGAGTTAGAATGGGTCGCATGATGCCAGGGCGGATTCGCCAAGAAGGAATTGATTTGTACGAGGCTGGAAAACTGACTGTTCTTCATAGTGAGAATGGAAAGATGGTGCTGGATATTGCTGGTGAGCGCTTCACTTACGGCGATGCAGATAGCGATTTACAGTGTAGTTGCCAGTTATTTCAAAGTAAGGGCTACTGTCAACACCTAGCTGCCACGGAGTATTTTTTAAAAAATGATGCCTCAGGCAAGGATATGAAGCAGTCTTTGAAAGAAGATGGTGAACAACATAAGGAAACCGTCCGTCGGACTTATTTTGGCGGTCTCTTTTTAGATGAAATTTTGCGGCCAGAACCAGAACTGGGGCTTAAGTATCAGTTATCAGTTGAAGGGAGCTTATTGCCCTATGATCGTCAGATAGATTGGACCTTGAAAATTACCCGCTTGCCAGATACACGTTCGTACATTGTGCGGGACATCGGAGCTTTTTTGCGCATTGTGAAAGCCAACGGTCACTATCAGATAGGTAAAAATTATTATGAGCAAGTTACTTATGAAAATTTTGATGAACCAAGTCAGGCTCTACTGGATTTTCTCTGGGCCTTGGTACCAGAGAAAGTTGGTATAGATTCGGATATTCTTACTCATTTTGGACGACATTTTCGTCTGCCACAAGCCTATTTTGAGGAGGGGTTGGAGCTGTTAAATCAGCTAGAACATTTTAACTTTTCCTATCAACAGCAGTCCTATTCCTCCTTGATGGTTCTTCCGTTGACAGGGGAGGAAGGGCTCTATCATTTTGAGGTGACCGTTCACACGCAGATGATTGAAATGGTTATTCACGAAAAAACGGTCCGACCTCTTTTTCATGGGCGTTATCTCTTAGTAAATGGCACGGTTTATAGTGTCAATCGCCATCAAGAACATCTGATTTACCAAATTTCCGAACTTGTTCCAACTGAATCAGGTTTGAGAAAAGTGCAGGTGGATTTCCCTGACCAAAATCGTCTGGCTTTAAGCTTGCTGGATTTGCAGACAATTGGGACTGTTAAGGCACCTAAACGCTTCATCATTCATGATTTCAAGCCAGAATTTCATATTCAGATGGAGGCAAATGAAAGTTTATCACTCCAAATGGTTTTGGATTTTGATGGACGTAAGGTAAGGAGTGAGGAGGATTTGGCTCTCCTGCCTTTTGCCAGCCATTTCCAACATTTGGAGAGGGTCTATCAGGCTATTCGTCTAGCTGGCTTTAGGGGGACATATCATGCCCAGAGAGCGGCTCTTAGTCAGCAGGAGCTCTATCCATTTTTCCAACAACAATTGCCTATATTACAAAAAATGGGGCAGGTTCATCTAGCAGAAAGGCTCCAGGCTTTGTATATTGAAGCCAAACCTCAATTAGAAATTGTGCGTAACGGCTCACTTTTGGATATTTCGTTTGACTTATCAGGTATTGAACAATCTGAAATCGATCAGGCGATTACAGCCTTGCTGAATCAAGAGGACCACTATACTAGCCCGAGTGGTAAGGTATTTGTTTTTGATGAGGAAACCAAGAAAATCAGTCAAACCCTAATCTATCTTCGGGCCCGTCATGGTAAGGAGGGGCAGGTACAAGTCCATGCTCTTTCCGGTTACCAATTGGCTCAATCCTTGTCACAATTCAACCAAGTCAGTTTCTCCAAGGAATTTGAGGAAATGGCAAGCTATCTAGCTCAGCCAGATTTGTTCCCTCTTCCTGATGTGGAAGTAACAACGTCGCTTAGGGATTATCAGCAGACAGGGCTTAAGTGGTTGACTATGCTGGATACGTATGGTTTTGGTGGAATTTTAGCTGACGACATGGGGCTTGGCAAAACCTTGCAAACTATCGCCTTTCTGTCCAGTCGGATGACAAAAGATTCCAAAGTTTTAATATTGGCACCGTCCAGCTTAATTTATAACTGGTTAGATGAGTGCAAGCGGTTTGCTCCAAGTTTAGATGTGGCAGTTGTCCATGGAAACAAGGAACAGCGTGAAGAGATCATTGCCAATGGTCACCAAGTCTTAGTTACCTCCTATCCATCCTTCAGACAGGATGTCGCGCTCTATAGACAGGAACGCTTTGACTACCTCATTTTAGATGAGGCGCAGGTCATGAAAAATGCCCAATCTAAGATTGCACAACTACTGCGTGAGTTTGAGGTTGGAAATTGCTTTGCCCTCTCAGGTACGCCGATTGAAAACCATTTGACGGAACTCTGGTCCATTTTCCAAATTGTCTTACCAGGTTTATTGCCAGGCAAACAAGACTTCGGTAAATTAGCAGCAAAGGACATTGCGCGGACCATTCAACCCTTCGTTCTCAGACGTCATAAGGAAGACGTTCTTCAGGAATTGCCTGATTTGATAGAAGTCAATGTACTTAATGAACTGACAGATGAACAAAAAGCCATCTACCTAGCCCAGCTTCAACAAATGCGGACTCAAATAGCTGGCGCAGATGATGCTCAAATCAATCGTAGCAAGATAGAAATCCTATCAGGAATTACTCGCTTACGTCAAATCTGCGATACACCCAGCCTTTTCATGGAAGAGTTTAGTGGTGAGAGTGGCAAACTTAATAGTTTGAAAGAATTACTCTTGCAGCTAAAAGAAGGTGAACACAGGGTCTTGATATTCTCCCAATTCAGAAATATGCTGGAAAAAATAGAAGAACAGCTGAAAGAAATTGGGATGACATCCTATACTCTGACTGGTTCAACCCCTGCTAACCAACGCCAAGAAATGACACAGGCCTTCAATGCAGGGAGTCGAGATGCCTTTCTCATTTCCTTGAAAGCAGGTGGTGTTGGCTTGAATTTGACAGGTGCAGACACAGTCATCCTAGTCGATCTTTGGTGGAATCCTGCCGTGGAAGCTCAGGCTATCAGTCGGGCTCATCGCATGGGGCAGACTGAAAAGGTTGAATGCTATCGCCTGATTACTAGAGGGACAATCGAAGAGAAGATTCAAGAATTGCAAGAAAATAAAAAGAACCTTGTCAAAACAGTCCTTGATGGCAATGAAAGCCGAGCGAATTTGACGGTTGAGGACATTCGCGAGATTTTAGGGATTGAGTGATACGGAATCAGTTGACTCAGCGTAGAATTAGGAAATAAGGCCTAAGTATGGTATAATAAGGGTTCGAAAGGATGACTTATGATTAGACATGAAAAAAGATTTCCACTAGTCGCAGATGATGAGGTACTAGTTGGAGAAAATCCAATTATGAGTTTATATGATGAGAGCGACCTGATTAGCAATATCAGGGGACCTTATCAAGAAAAGGAATTTAGCTGGTCTACCGATTCACAGCGAGTTGCGTCGGCAAAACCAGTAGCACAAACGGAAGATGAGCTCCTGCCTCCTCTGTTTGAAGCTAAGCCAAGCCATTATTCTCGCAAGGAACGCCTTCAGCAACTGACTAAAACGAAGCCTTCTCCAGTGAAAACACAGGGGCAGTTGGCTCGTGAACAGGCTAGAGAAGACTTGAAGAAAAAACGATCAGCAACCTATTTAAGAGATGAGAAACCAGCACCAGCTAAAGTTGTGGTGAAACCTCCTGTCGTTGTAACAACTGAATCTAAGGCAGGTCGGTTGACACGTTTGGCGGACAACTTACGTCAGACAGACTATATTCTCGCTGATATGCCCGCTGTCTATTCTTTGAAGAAAGAAGATAGAGAACAGGAGCAGGTTATAAAGAAAAATTCGTATGACTTTTTAAGAAAGAGTCAGGTTTACAATTATCCTGAGCGCAGACAACAACGAGATCGCCAAGTGGCACAAGAATTGAATTTGACACATATAGAAGAGGAATAACATGACAAAAACCTATCATTTTATCGGAATTAAGGGATCAGGTATGAGCGCACTTGCTCTTATGTTGCATCAAATGGGGCATAAGGTTCAAGGTAGTGATGTAGAGAAATACTACTTTACACAACGCGGGCTTGAACAAGCTGGGATTCAGATTTTACCATTTGATGAGAAAAATATTACAGCAGATGTTGAATTGATTGCTGGTAATGCTTTTCGTCCAGATAACAATGTGGAAATCGCTTATGCTGATGCCCAGGGCTATACCTACAAACGTTACCATGAATTTCTAGGTGAATTTATGAAAGGTTTTACGAGCCTCGGTGTTGCTGGTGCCCATGGTAAGACCTCTACAACGGGATTATTGGCACATGTTATGCGCAATATCACAGATACTTCCTTCCTGATTGGTGATGGTACTGGTCGCGGTTCGGCAAATGCTCAGTATTTTGTGTTCGAATCCGATGAATACGAACGTCACTTTGCCCCATACCATCCTGAGTACAGCATCATTACCAATATTGATTTTGACCATCCAGATTATTTCACTAGTCTAGAGGATGTTTTCAATGCTTTCAATGATTATGCGAAGCAAGTAAAAAAAGCTCTCTTCGTTTTTGGTGAAGATGAGCAACTTCGTCGTATCACGGCAAATGCTCCAATCTACTATTATGGCTTGGAAGACAATAATGATTTTGTTGCCTATGACTTGAAGCCTTCTACTAATGGTTCACAATTCAAAGTTCGCCATGGTGAAGAAGAGTTGGGAGAATTCCAAATTCCAACCTTTGGTAAGCATAATGTGATGAATGCAACAGCTGTTATTGCCAATCTTTATATTGCTGGATTTGATTTGCAACTGGTTGCAGAGCACATGAAGACGTTCGGAGGTGTCAAACGTCGCTTTACGGAGAAAATTGTCAATGATACTGTTATCATTGATGACTTTGCTCACCATCCAACGGAAATCATTGCAACCATTGATGCGGCACGTCAGAAGTATCCTAGCAAGGAGTTGGTAGCCATCTTCCAACCACATACATTCACTCGTACCATTGCGCTTCTTGATGAGTTCGCAGATGCTTTGAATGGAGCAGATGCAGTTTACCTTGCTCAAATTTATGGATCAGCGCGTGAAACAGACAATGGTCAGGTTAAGGTAGAAGATTTGGTGGCTAAAATCAACAAAAAAGGTGGACTTGTTACAGTTGAAAATACTTCACCGCTTTTAGACCATGACAATGCAGTATATGTATTTATGGGAGCTGGTGATATTCAGTCCTATGAATATTCCTTCGAAAGACTCTTGTCAAATCTTACAAATAACGTCCAATAAAAAGAAAGACGGAGGCCTATGGCCCCTGTTTTTCCGCTATATAAGGGAGAAAATTATGGAAATTCGTTTTGCTACTCCTTCGGATTTAGAACAAGTTGTTTTGATTGAAAATGCCAATTTTTCCAAAGAAGAACAAATAGCTGAGTCTGTTCTTGCCATTTATCTGAATGCTTTGAGTAAAACCTGTTTAATAATGGAACACGATGGGGAAATAGCAGGATATTTATTATCCTGTCCTTCTGTTTCGCAGACTGTTACGGACGATATTTTTTACTTGACAGAGAGTGACATGCCGACAGGCAGTCACCTAGCTATTGCCAGTCTATCCGTAGCGGATACCTATAAGGGACAGGGAGTGGGAACTCTCTTGTTGGCAGCCATAAAAGAAGTGGCTTTAGCGGGAGGATTTGAAGGAGTTTCCCTGACCTGTAAGGAGTATTTGGTTGGCTACTATGAAATGAACCAGTTTGAAGACTTTGGCCCCTCCTTGTCGCAATTTGGAGGACAAATGTGGAGTGATATGTACTGGAAAGCCTTGTAGAAAGGGAAGTTCTTGCAATTCATAAGCCTTTAAGATATAATGTATAGTAACTGTGTGAAAGGAGTAACAGCGTGACAAAGGATACGAATGAAAAAAACACGCAGTCTTCAAGCTTCCGCGATCAAATTTTACGAGATTTGGAAGAATTGAAGGTGAAACGTTTGGCGGAACAATCAGCGGATGTTCTTGTTGATAAGCGTAATGAAGTTATCAACGAGCTCCAGCCTAGTCTTGCCGAAGAAAAAGCCCCCCATAGAGAGACTGAAATTGTAAAAGTAGAAGGGATTGCCTTTCCTGATTCATACTTGTCAGAAGAACAGCAAGAATCAGAAGTGATGACGGAAAGTATCGAAGAGCCAACATCAGAAACTTTGGCCACTCCAGAGACTTTTGTGATTGAAAAAGAAGTCGTTTCAAGTCCAGTTCCACAAGATACTGTTGAACGAAACTTGGAGAAATTAAGGAATCTTGTGGCTGCTAATACGGCAGGATTTGATGAAGTACCATCAAGCTCGTCAGTTTCTGAGCCAGTAGAGTCTGTCCTTCCGGGAAATTCTCCTTTAGAAGATACATTTTTGGAATTTCCAACGGAAGACGTGTCAGCTGTGACTGGTGATACAGAAATCATCTCACTAGAGGAAACTATTATTGCTCCAAAGACAACGGCTATTGTTCCAGAAGTGGACAAGCAGATGCAGGAAACACAACCCAGAAGAAGAACAACCCACAGAACAAGCAAGCAACGTCGTAAAAAACAAGATAACGCCGCTAAACACATTGTCTCTGTTATCATGTCAATTGTTGTAGTGGCAGTTCTAGTGACAGGTGTTACTGGTTATATGTGGGTAAAATCTAGTCTGGAACCAGTTAATGCAAAAGCTACAGAAACTATTCAGGTAGAGATTCCAGAAGGATCTTCAACTTTAGAAATTGGTAAAATTTTAGTTGACAACAAGTTGATTAAGAATGCTACTATTTTTAATTACTACTCTAAAATTAAGAGTTATAATAATTTCCAAAGTGGTTTTTATAATTTGAAACAAAATATGTCTGTGGATGACATCGCCAAAGCACTTCAAGAAAGCGGAACTCCGACAGCTCAAAAAGAAGCCGCAGGGAAGGTTTTGATTGTTGAAGGGTATACGTTAACACAAATTGCTCAGGCTATTACAGACAATACTAATACAAAAGATAAGAACGATAAAACACCATTTACTGCAGAACAGTTTATGGCTACTGTAACCAACCAAGATTTTATTAATCGAATGGTTGCTACCTATCCAAAATTGTTTGCCAGCCTACCAGCTGCTGATAGTGGAGTTATTTATCAGTTGGAAGGTTACCTATTCCCAGCGGTTTATGAATACAGTGATGAAACAACTATCGAAGAGCTCGTTGAGCAAATGATTGCTGCGATGGATAATCGTTTACAACCATATTATGAAACAATTGCTGCTAAGAATTTGACTGTAAATGAAGTTCTTACCTTGGCATCTTTGGTTGAAAAAGAAGGTTCTACTGATGAAGATCGTCGAAACATTGCAAGTGTCTTCTTTAACCGCTTGAATGCAGCAATGCCTCTACAATCCAATATTGCAATCTTGTATGCTCAGGGTAAACTTGGTCAAGAAACAACTCTAGCAGAAGATGCCGCGATTGATACATCAATTGAGTCACCATACAACATTTATTGGACACCAGGATTGATGCCTGGACCAGTGGATAGTCCAAGCCTTTCGGCTATCGAGGCAGTGATTAATGCCAACACGACAGACTATCTTTACTTTGTAGCAGATGTTACAACTGGAAATGTTTACTTTACAAATAATATTGATGAACATAACCAAAACGTTGCTAAGTATGTAAATGCACATCTTAATAATGAGTAAATTCTTACAACAAAATTATGTGGTTTTCCACATAATTTTGTTTTCATGAAAAATAAAAGAAAAGGAAAGACAAATGGCAGAAAAAACATATCCAATGACCTTGGAAGAAAAGGAAAAACTAGAAAAAGAACTAGAGGAACTAAAGCTAGTTCGTCGACCAGAAATTGTTGAACGTATTAAAATTGCTCGTTCTTACGGAGACCTTTCAGAAAACTCTGAGTACGAAGCAGCTAAAGATGAACAGGCATTTGTTGAAGGTCAAATCTCAACCATCGAAACAAAAATTCGCTATGCTGAAATCGTAAACAGTGATGCAGTTGCGGCGGATGAAGTGGCAATTGGTAAGACTGTGACTGTTCAAGAAGTTGGTGAGACCGAAGAAGAAGTCTATCATATCGTTGGTGCTGCAGGTGCAGATGCCTTTGCAAACAAGATTTCAAATGAAAGCCCAATTGGTCATGCTTTGATTGGTAAAAAAACAGGAGATGTTGCAACAATTGAAACGCCTGCTGGTAGCTATGATGTAAAAATCTTGAAGGTTGAAAAAACGAAATAAGGTGTGGAGAGAGTCGAAAGATTCTCTCTTTTTATATAGTCGTTTAGTATATCTTTGATTTCTTCGACGAGTACTGAGGCGAACAGAGTTCGATTCAGCTCAACAACTTAAAACGAAAAATTGTTGACGAACTCTTCTATGAATGGTTGAGCTCTTTCCCACTCCCTATTTCCAACCTCCAACTATTTCCCAGATAGTTGGAGCAAGTTCAAAAAACTATATAAGAAAAAACCATCTGAAACAGATGGTTGCGATTTTTTATCTAGAACGTTGTTTACCGGCGTTACGGTTTGATTTCTTAGACGTTTTTTCTTCGATGATAGCGGATGCTTTAGGAGTTACATCCTTGATAGTTGATTTATATGGTTTTGGAGGATTATTTTTAAATTCTTCTTCAACCTTAGCACGGATACGTGGTTTCAAGATGAAGTTTGTAAGAGCTTGTTGAACAAGACCGATAAATCCACCGACTACCCAGTAGAGGGTAACACCAGCAGGTGAAGACCAAGAGAACATAACAATCATCAATGGGTTCATGATTGCCACAGCTCTCATTTGTTTCTTCTGTTCTTCGTCCATACCGACTTGCATCAGAAGTGATTGAGCGTAGTAGAGGATACCAGCAATAGCTGTTAGAATGAGACTTGCAGAACCGAGATCAATGCCAAGGAAGGTTGCTTCTGAGATTCCTTCCGTGTAACGAGCTGCATAGAAGAGTGCCGTAAAGAATGGCATTTGAATCAAGATAGGAAGGCAGCCCATTCCACCAAACACGCTGACACCATATTGTTTTTGAGCAGCAAAGTATTCCTGTTGGGCAGCCAATTGCTCTTCTTGGGAACTTGCATTTTTCATGCGTTCTTGGATTGGACCTAAAATTGGTTTGAGGTAATTCATTTTCTCAGACTGATAGGTTGATTTCCAAGATTGGTAAATACCTAGTGGCATGATGAAGAGACGAACAATCAATGTCACGATAATGATAGCAACACCGAAACCGAGTCCTTGGTTTTCTGCGAAGAATTTAATCAGGTTTCCCATTGGGGCAACAAGGAAGTTGTAGACCCAACCTTCACCAGTAGGAACACCGTTCTTTGTCTGCACACATCCTGATAGAAATACTAGCGTAGACAGGGCTAGACTTGTTAATAAAATTCGTTTATTCTTTTTCAAAATGATACATTCCTTTTTTTACAAGATACATTCTATTTTACTTTTTTTGTTCAAAATATACAAGTTTTATCTATAAGCCACCTGAAAATCCTTATAGTCTTCGAAGTTGGCTAGGGTGACATCGAGATAGGTGACTTTGGCCATACGAGAAGGCCCTTTCCGAATTTCATGGATAAAATGGCTGAGCTTCTCAGCATTATCTGACTGAGCTAAAATGGTGACAGTTCCATCATCATTATTCCAAACTCTGCCGTAGATGTCGCCTATTTCCACAGCTAAAAATTGAACAGACCAACGAAAGCCGACTCCTTGCACACGACCAGATGCAATCATTTTTACCTTTCGCATAAGTTTCTCCTTTTGACAAGACATTTACTTTATTATATCATGGTTGGGTAAGACTGTTCAAAAATCAAGATAATTGATTTAGCCGTTGGGAAATTGAAGTTGCTGAGCAGTAAAAGAAAAAGGGGCATTCATGGAGATCATTCGCTCAAAGGCCAATCATTTGGTCAAGCAGGTTAAGAAATTACAACAGAAAAAATACCGTACTTCTTCTTATTTGATTGAAGGTTGGCATTTGTTGGAGGAAGCTTTGGCAGCCAAAGTACCTATTGAACATATCTTGGTATCAGAAGAACATGTTCATCGGGTTGCTGGCTTATCCAATGTAACAGTTGTTAGTTCAGATATTATGCAGGATTTAGCAGACTCACGGACACCACAAGGGGTAGTAGCTCAACTGTCCTTACCAAATCAGACCTTACCTGATGTCTTAACAGGAAAATTTTTGGTTCTGGAGGATGTGCAGGACCCTGGAAATGTTGGTACCATGATTCGTACAGCTGATGCAGCTGGTTTTGATGGAGTATTCCTATCGGATAAGTCGGCAGATATTTACAATATGAAAGTTCTGCGTTCCATGCAAGGGAGTCATTTCCACTTGCCAGTTTATCGGATGCCGATGACCGCTATTTTTTCTGCTTTAAAAAGCAATCAGATACAAATCTTGGCAACAACCCTCTCTAGTCAGTCGGTTGACTATAAGGAAGTTACACCAAACCCGAGTTTTGCCTTGGTTATGGGAAATGAAGGTCAAGGAATTTCAACTTTTGTAGCCGATGAGGCGGATCAACTTGTCCATATTACCATGCCAGGGCAGGCGGAAAGCCTCAATGTAGCCATTGCGGCGGGCATTCTATTGTTTAGCTTTATTTAAGCCAAGTGTACTATAGTGTGGTATAATATTCCAACGAGGTTAACGAATGGTTGCATATAAACAAGATAAAGAATACATGCATTATGTGGGGCACTTGATTGCCACACCCAAGGTGCAAAAATTGGGGAAAATTCCTCATCATTATTACTCCACGCGCTTGGAACATTCCATCAATGTCTCTTATACAAGCTATAAGATTGCGAAAAAATTTGGTTGGGATGCTAAGTCAACAGCTCGTGGTGGTCTATTGCATGATTTATTCTTCTATGATTGGAGAGATACCAAATTCAACAAGAGCCATGCTTGGGTTCATCCACGAATTGCTAAACGCAATGCTCAGAAACTCATTCAACTCAATAAACTAGAAGAAGACATCATTGTGAAGCATATGTTTGGTGCGACAATCGCTCCTCCTCGCTACAAGGAATCTTGGATTGTGACATGTGTGGATAAGTATTGGGCTGTGAGAGAGTGGAGTCTGCCCTTGCAACACAAGTGGAAAAATCGTAAGGTCTTTCGGTTTCAATAAAATGATTTAAAGGAGAATAGTATGAATAACGATTCATTTATTATTAATCAGGTGGATAATACCGCCCTCAACCGTTTCTTCGGTAAAATTTATGGTGTGGTTGCCATGGGAATTGGTCTATCAGCTTTAGTTTCTTTCTTGGCTGTGACCGTCTTTCAATCTTTATTGCTTAGTCTGCTGAGTGCAGGTTCCATCATCATGATGCTGATTATGATTGGTCAGATTGCCTTGGTTGTTTCTGCTTCAGCAATGGCAGCTAAAAATAGCCCAATGGCTCTACCAATGTTTCTTGCCTACTCAGTAACAAACGGGATTACCATCAGCATGATTTTGATGTTCTATACTAGCGAAACAGTTGTACTCGCCTTCGTGTCAGCGGCTCTCATGTTTGCTATCATGGCTGTAATTGGGATGACAACGAAGAAGGATCTTTCTGGTATGGCTCAGGCATTGCGTGCAGCTCTATGGGGAATTATTATTGCAAGTGTTATTAATATCTTCCTTCGTAGCTCAGGTCTAAGCTTTATGATGTCTATCATTTCTGTTTTGGTATTCTCAGGTTTGATTGCTTATGACAACCAACGTATCCGCAATGTTTTCGAACAAACTGGTGGTAATGTTGGCCAAGGTTGGGTCGTATCCATGGCGCTTCAGCTCTATCTTGACTTCATCAACCTCTTCCTCAACTTACTCCGTATCTTTGGTGGTTTGAGTAGAGACTAATTATGACATATAAAAAAGAGGGTTGCCCTCTTTTTTTTATATGTCGTTTGTTATGCTAGAGCTCCCATTGGATCCCATGGGGCAAGGACTTGTGGTTGAGCTTGATAAGCTGCTAGTTCTTCTGGTGTGAGGAATTCTTTTCGGACAACAATCTGATAAGTGTACTCGTCCATCCAGCTATCTGATGCGACGAAGTATCCCTTGTCACCAACCTTGTCACCCCAAGAGTTTTCTACTTTCCATTTGAGAGGTTGCTCATTATCGTCTAAATCAACACCAGTTAAGACCATAGCGTGGGTCATCAAACTTTCGGAGTAGTCTAATCTTCCGGCCTTGTCTTGATGGAAATGGATACCCAGACCTGAAGAGAAGTCGTAGGTGTTGGTTGCCATAATACCAGTTTGACGATTGCTACTTTGACCGACATCGGAACCAAACCAAACGGATTCACCAGCTTTGAGTTGGGCAATAGCCAGTTCTTTAAAACGGTTCATTTCTACATTGAGGTAGCGGACAGCAGGGGCGCCAACAACGTTCCCCAACAATTCGACTGTATAAGATTTATTGTAAGGTTTGTCAGTTGTAGGAGCGTTGATAATAGAGACATAGTCAGATAGTTTCAAACCAACGTATTTCTCGTAGAATGCCTGAGGTGTTACATTTGTATCACGGTGATAGACATTGTCTTTATCTCTATATGCAAAATCAAAGCTGCGTGGAGGGAGCCCAAGGTTGACGGCTAGGAAGTTAAAGATTTCTTGAAGTAAGTTTTCTTTTTGTATTTGAACTTCTTCCGAGGAAGCTCCTTTGGCAAGGAGGTCTCGTAAGATTTGTGCATCTTGACGGAGCAATTTGTTAAGGTACTGATTGAGCTCACGGCTGGCACTGGATGAGATAGATTCTGGATAGACGGATTTTGGTACCACACCATATTTTTCAAATAGAGCAACAACCATATCCCATTGACCGCCATCTTGTTGCGGGGTATCCAATAAGAATTTTACCTTACGGCTACCAATTTCTTGGTCAGCTGTAGCAATGATTTGTTCGAGGAACCAGTTGGACTTTTCATATTTATCCCAAAAGAAGGTATGGGCCTGTGATAGCTCAAAATTTTCCAGTTTGAAGTCAGAGATGAGCTTGTGGCGGAAGGTATTCAATGCAGCAAACATCCAGCAACGTCCAGAAGCCTTTTGGTTTGAAACAGCGTCCTTGGTCAAGTCGATTGAAAAGACATAGTCATTGTCGATGGCGCTTTGGCGTGTTTCTAAGGATTTCAAAAGTCCGTTGTGGCTCACGGCATTTTCGGTTGCCTGTAGGCTTGGATTAGCTAGATAGTTGGCATACAAGCGTTCTGTAAAATCAAAATCTAATGTTGACATATATTACTCCTTTTTTTAATGATATTCACATTATAACGCTCGTAATTTATTTTGCAAGTATTTGGTGGAGTTGAGAGCTATAGTTCCTCACATATTTGTGATATAATAGGAAAAATATTTGATGAGGTAGCGACATGACCAAGACACCATTTGTTAGTAAAGAAATTTTGGATACCATTACGGAGCAATTTCCGACTCCTTTTCATTTGTATGATGAAAAAGGCATTCGTGAGAAGGCACGTGCCCTAAATACAGCTTTTTCATGGAACAAGGGCTTTAAGGAATATTTTGCGGTCAAGGCTACTCCAACTCCAGCTATTTTAAAAATTCTTCAAGAAGAAGGCTGTGGAGTGGACTGTGCAACAGATGTAGAAGTGCTGATGAGTGAAAAATTGGGCTTTAAAGACATCATGTTTACATCCAATGATACCCAAGCACAAGAATTTGTCTATGCTCGAAAAGTTGGGGCGACCATTAACCTTGATGCCTATGAGCATATTGAATTTTTGAAAAATGTTGCTGGGATTCCAGAAACGGTTTGCCTCCGTTACAATCCTGGAGGAGTCTTCTCGCTGGGAACGGACATTATGGACCACCCAGAAGAGTCTAAGTTTGGGATGACCAAAGACCAGCTCATGAACGGCTATAAGGAGCTAAAAGAGTTAGGTGTCAAGGAATTTGGAATCCATGCTTTTCTGGCTTCAAATACTGTTACCAATGACTACTATCCTGTCTTAGCTCGTCAACTCTTTGAATTGGCCTTGGAAATTCGTGAGGAAACAGGTGTGACCTTGGACTTCATCAACCTATCAGGTGGGATTGGGGTCAACTATCGTCCTGAGCAAGAACCAAACGATATTGCTATCATTGGTGAGGGTGTTCGCAAGGTTTACGAGGAAATTCTCACGCCAGCTGGTATGGGACATGTTAAAATTTTTACAGAATTGGGTCGCTTTATGTTGGCGCCACACGGACACTTGATTACAAAGGTCCTCCATCGTAAGGAAACCTATCGGACTTATATCGGTGTCGATGCATCGGCAGCCAACCTCATGCGCCCAGCCTTCTATGGGGCCTACCACCATATCACCAATATTACGCACCCAGATGCCCCAATCGAAGTGGTGGATGTGGCAGGTTCCCTCTGTGAAAACAACGACAAGTTTGCAGTTAATCGTGAATTACCACGTGCAGAGGTAGGCGACACCTTGATCATCCATGACAGTGGTGCCCATGGCTTCTCTATGGGCTACAACTACAACGGTCGTCTGCGTTCCTCTGAAATTCTTTTACAGGAAGATGGCACAGCACGTATGATTCGTCGTGCTGAAACACCTGAGGACTATTTCGCAACCATTTACGGTTTTGAATTTGACAGGTAAGTCTTGGAAAAGCCTGCTGAATTTGGTATAATAGATTCATTAAGAGATTGTCGCAGGGCAATTCCGAATGAATTATTTTTAGAAGAGTCAGGAGATTGACAAATGAACTTAGGTTTAGCTATTTTATTGATTGTGTTGGCATTTGCAGGTGGTGTAGCCTTGGGTATTTACTTGTCACGTAGACAGGTGGAAAACTATATTGCTGATAAACCAATTTTGGATGAAAATGCTTTGCGTTTGATGATGAGTCAAATGGGTCAAAAACCAAGCGAAGCAAAAGTACAACAAGTGCTTCGCCAAATCAAGAGCCAACAAAAAGTGGCAAGCAAGAAAAAATAATCAAACTGGGACTGGGATATTCATTCCCAGATCCCATTTTTTGAGTAGAAAAGAAAGGCTAGTCAGATTTTCTGGCTATTCTCAGTATTATGGATAATCGACCAATAGGTTTTTTAGATTCAGGTGTGGGGGGATTAACGGTTGCGCGTGAGTTAATGCGCCAACTTCCCCATGAAGAAATCGTTTATATCGGGGACTCGGCACGGGCACCTTATGGACCCCGTCCAGCAGAACAAATCAGAGAATATACTTGGCAGTTGGTCAATTTCCTTTTGACAAAAAATGTAAAAATGATTGTCTTTGCCTGCAATACGGCAACAGCGGTAGCCTGGGAAGAAGTCAAGGAAAAGTTGGATATTCCTGTTTTGGGTGTTATTTTACCAGGTGCTTCGGCAGCTATCAAGGCAACGCAAACTGGTAAGGTTGGTGTCTTAGGAACGGCTATGACTATTCAATCCGATATCTATCGTGAAAAAATTCAGGCCCTTTCTCCGGAAACGCAGGTAGACAGTCTGGCCTGTCCCAAGTTTGCCCCTCTGGTTGAGTCCAATAGCCACCAATCCAGTCTTGCTAAAAAGGTTGTTTATGAGACACTTCGCCCACTTGTTGGGAAAGTGGATGCCTTGGTTTTGGGCTGCACCCATTATCCCCTGCTTCGCCCTATCATCCAGAATGCCATGGGCAAGGATGTCAAGTTGATCGATAGTGGTGCAGAGTGTGCGCGAGATATTTCTGTTTTATTAAATTATTTTCAAATCAACCGCAGCCGAACCGAAAAGGATATTCAGCACAGATTTTACACAACAGCTAGTCCGGCAGCTTTTAAAGAAATAGCTGAAAGCTGGATGGGCATTGATATTCATGTGGAGCATGTAGAACTATGACAGACAAGATATACGAATACAGAGATGAACACAATTGGTTTATCGGAAAGGCTAGTTTTGCTAACCTATTTGGTTCCTTTGGAGAAAATGGAAGAGAGCAGGAAATTTACCAGATTGGTCAGTTGTTTGACAAACTGATTGCTGGTAATTATGAAGATGACAACTTCAACCAGTGTGTTAACATTGAAGTGATCAAACTTCAGTCTGAATTTGCCCTCTTTCAATTTGCCTGTGATATTTTGAATGAGTTAAACAATCGCCAGTTCAAAGTTCTCCAACATCAAGGAGCTATTCTGGTAACAGAAAATGACAAGCTTCTCTTGGTTCATCTGCCCCAAGCAGGGGTTAGCACGGCAGATTTCTTCGGTCAAGACAAGGGCTTGGCAAGCGTGGGAGATACCATCTTGATTGCCACTAAAAATGAAGGTAAGACCAAGGAATTCCGTAAGTTTTTTGAGCGCTTTGGCTACCAGGTCGAGAACCTCAACAATTATCCTGACCTGCCAGATGTAGCAGAAACAGGTATGACCTTTGAGGAAAATGCACGGCTCAAGGCTGAAACCATAGCAGAGCTGACAGGCAAGATGGTCTTGGCAGATGATTCTGGTTTGAAGGTTGATGCTTTAGGTGGTTTGCCAGGAGTTTGGTCTGCACGTTTTTCAGGTCCAGATGCCACAGATGAGCTCAATAATGCCAAACTCTTGCACGAATTGGCCATGGTATTTGAACTGAAAGATCGTTCGGCACAATTCCATTGTACCCTAGTTATGGCTGCTCCAAATCGTGAGAGTTTGGTTGTCGAAGCGGACTGGGAAGGCTTTATCGGTATGGACCTCCGTGGGGAAAATGGGTTTGGATATGATCCACTTTTCCTCGTAGGCGAAACAGGCAAGACTTCGGCAGAATTGACCTTAGAAGAAAAAAATAAGATTTCCCACCGTGCACAAGCACTAGAAAAATTAGTGGAGGCATTTCCAGTATGGCAGGAGCAAGCAAAACAATCCTAGTCATGAGCGACTCTCATGGGGATAGACAGATTGTAGAGGATATTAAACATCATTATCTTGGCAAGGTCGATGCCATCTTTCACAATGGTGATTCGGAGCTGGATAGTCAAGATAGTTTGTGGGACGGCATTCAAGTGGTCAATGGAAACTGCGACTATTTTGGTGGTTACCCTGACCAGCTCATTACTCAATTGGATGGTGTGACTATCGCTCAGACCCATGGTCATCTCTATGGCATTAATTACGGCTGGCAACGGTTGGATTATTGGGCTCAGGAAGTTGATGCGGATATTTGTTTGTATGGGCATCTGCATGTGCCTGATGCCGAAGTGCGTGGCAAGACCCTCTTCCTCAATCCTGGCTCCGTTAGTCAACCTCGTGGTTTGGTCAGAGAATGCCTCTATGCTCTTGTGACCATCTATGATGATCACTTCCATGTGGATTACTACGATCGACAGCACCAACTTTACCCAGCATTGACAAAGGATATTTCAAGATGATTGCAAGAGAATTTGAAGCCTTTTTATTGGACCAGGAAGAAACTTTCTTGACACCAGCGGATAAATTGGCAGTAATTATTGATACGCATAATATTGACCATGCAAAACTGTTACTCAGTCACATGACCTATTCACGCGTACCTGTGGTAACAGAAGACGGTCGTTTCTTCGGCACCATCGGCTTGACGGAAATCATTAAATATCAAGCTGAAAATGAACTATCGGATGATGAGTTAAACAGAGATATTTCTGTGATTGTAAAGACAGATGAAGAGACTGTTGGTCTGGATTATGATTTGACAGAAGTGATGCGCAAGCTAGTAGATCAATCTTTCTTACCCGTCCTTGGGGAAAATAGAGAATTTATGGGAATCATTACACGAAAATCCATCTTAAAGGCAATCAATGCTCTCTTGCATAATTTCCCCCTAGCATCAAAAGAAGGCAAGAAATGAAGCAGGCGATTGAATCTTTTATCCAGAGCAAAAAGGTCAGTGTCAACAGCCAAAAGTCCTATACCTACGACCTGCAGCAATTTGTGACAGTAACAAAGGGGGAGATTAGCCAACAGTCTCTTTTGGTCTATCAGCAGTCTCTTCTAGACTTGAAACCTGCTGCTCAGAAAAGAAAAATGTCAGCGGTCAATCAATTTCTCTACTTTCTTTATGAAAATAATCTCCTGGATCGTTTTTATAAATTGCAAACGATGTCAGGTCCAGCCAGCCTCAAAAAGGAACTGGAGCGTGAGGATTTAACTCACCTCTTTCAAGAAAATCCTTGGCTTGATGGGCAACTGATTGCTCTTTTGATTGCCTTGCTAGGGCTGACTCCTAGTGAAATAGCAGAGCTGACTAGTCAGCAGGTCAATCTGGATTTTCAAGTCCTGACAGTTGAGAAAGGGACGACTAAGCGGGTGCTCAGTCTGCCCAAGGAATTGATACCCTATATGGAGCCTCATCTGTCTGGAAGCTATGTCTTCGATAAGAAGGGACAGACCTATTCTCGTCAATGGTTCTTTAATCGTCTGACAGAATTTGTCCAGTCCATCGGCAAGCCTGATTGGACAGCTCAAAAGTTGCGGGAGCAGTATATTCTAAAACAGATAGACGAAGGAAAATCCTTGGACCAAATCGCCAAGCAGTTGGGACTGAAAACAAGCATGAGTTTGGAAAAATTTAGATAATGGATATAAAATTAAAAGATTTTGAAGGGCCACTTGATCTCCTGCTACACCTGGTGTCCAAGTATCAAGTAGATATTTACGAGGTTCCGATTACAGAGGTTATCGAGCAATATTTAGCCTACATTGCTACCTTGCAAGCCATGCGTTTAGAGGTAGCGGGAGAATATATGCTCATGGCTAGTCAATTGATGGTCATCAAAAGTCGTCGGTTATTACCGAAGGTTGTTGAGCAAATTGATCCCGAAGATGATCCTGAAATGGACCTCTTGGACCAGTTGGAAGAATACCGCAAGTTCAAGCTTCTCAGTGAGAAATTAGGGGAGCAACATGATGAACGGGCGAACTATTTTTCAAAACCTAAATTAGATTTGATTTATGATGATGTACAATTAGCCAAGGATAAGACCGTCATTGACATTTTCCTAGCTTTTTCTAAAGTAATGGCTGAAAAACAGGCAAGCCTCCGTCAGTCTCATGCGACCATTGCCCGTGATGAATATAAAATCGAAGATATGATGGACTTTGTTCGCAGTCGTTTCGAGACTGGTCCACGCCTTGAACTCCGTCAGCTTTTTCAAGAAAGTCAAGATGTCAATGAAATGATTACGATCTTCCTTGCGACTTTGGAATTGGTCAAGGTTCATGAAATCGTCTTGGAACAGACAGAGACTTTTGGAGATATTTATCTAGTAAGGAGTGAAGATGAATCGCTTAGCTGAAATCGAAGTCCTGCTCTTTGTGGCAGGTGAGGATGGCTTGACGTTACGAAATTTGGCAGAGATGTTGGAAATGCAGCCGACAGCTGTCAGCCAGCAGTTAGAGAAACTTAGTGAGAAATATATGGCAGACAAAGCCTCAGGCTTAGCCATCTTAGAATCCTCCAACCGCTACAAGTTGGTTACTAAAAAAGAATATGCAAATCTTTTGCGAATCTATGCCAAAACACCAATCAATCAGACTATGTCACGGGCTCTTTTGGAAACCTTATCAATCGTAGCCTATAAGCAACCTATTACTCGGATTGAAGTTGATGATATTCGTGGGGTCAATTCCAGCGGTGCCATCAGTAAGTTGCAGGCCTTTGACCTCATTCGTGAGAACGGTAAGAAAGAGGTTCTTGGTAGACCAAATCTCTATGTGACGACGGATTATTTCCTGGATTACATGGGAATTAATAGTCTAGAAGAATTGCCTGATGTGTCTGAAATAGATTTGATTCAAGAAGAAACAGAGCTATTCGTAGAAAGAAATGAGTTAGAAAATGAGAATTAATAAATACATTGCCCATGCTGGAGTTGCCAGTCGTCGTAAGGCAGAAGAACTAATCAAACAAGGACTAGTTACTGTAAATGGTCAGGTTGTTCGTGAGTTAGGGACAGTTATCAAATCGGGTGATAAGGTAGAGGTTGAGGGACAACCAATTTATAACGAAGAGAAGGTCTACTATCTCCTCAATAAACCACGAGGTGTTATTTCTAGTGTGTCAGACGACAAGGGAAGAAAGACGGTTGTGGACTTGTTGCCAACAGTTAAGGAGCGGATTTATCCTGTTGGTCGTTTGGACTGGGATACATCTGGAGTCTTGATTTTGACCAATGACGGTGATTTTACAGATGAGATGATTCACCCACGTAACGAGATTGATAAGGTTTACTTGGCGCGTGTCAAAGGGGTTGCCAACAAGGAAGTCTTGCGTCCCTTGACCCGTGGTGTTGTCATTGATGGCAAAAAGACCAAGCCTGCGGTGTATGAGATTATCAAGGTGGACCCTGTTAAGAACCGCTCAGTTGTAGAATTAACAATCCATGAAGGTCGAAACCACCAGGTTAAGAAGATGTTTGAGGCTGTCGGCTTGCAGGTAGATAAGCTGTCTCGTACTCGCTTTGGTAATCTTGACTTGACCGGCCTACGTCCAGGAGAATACCGCAAGCTCAACAAGAAAGACATCAGTAAGCTACATACCCTGGCTGTTACTAAGCCAGTTAAAAAATAATGACTAGACTCTTGATCGGCTTGGTCCGATTCTATCAGAAATTTATTTCTCCCCTTTTTCCGCCCTCTTGTCGCTACCGTCCGACTTGTTCGGCTTATATGATCGAGGCCTTACAAAAACATGGACTCAAGGGCTTTTTGATGGGATTGGCTCGAATTGGTCGCTGCCATCCCTTTGTGGAAGGTGGGGAAGATCCTGTGCCGGACAGGTTTAGTCTGAAAAGAAATAGGCAGAAGTAGGGCAACCTACTTTTTTGTTATTTATAGTTGTTTATACTCTTCGAAAATCAAAATTATCCGTTGTCAAGAGCCTTGATGAGTGAAAAGCTCCAGTGGAAGTTTTCAGCCTGTTACCTTGAAATAAGAAAGTAACAGAGTTCTATCTTCGACTTCGTTTTCTAGGCTACTTTTGATTTTCATTGAGTATTAGTTTGTTTTTAGTACTCGCTTCAAAGGTTCGGGAACTTTTGAAGGCTGGAGATAGGCCGAAACAAGTTCACCTCAATATTAAGAGTCCACTGGACTGTTAAAGCCAATCAACCACTGCGCTGAGATGTTGACACGCACTCTGAGAAGCAAGGTTGGTTTTTTTGCCCAGCCTCTATGATTTTCTATGAAAATTTGAAAAAAATGGGGCAAAACTCTTGATTTTCAGCCTTCTTTAAGCTACAATAGTATCACGATTTCATTGATTTAACTCAAACCTGTTGTGAGTTAAGTGAATGAATCATCATTCACCATGCTGTTTGCTGAGCTTGACTCCGGGCAGTGTGGCTATTTTTTTGTCTTTCTTGCCATAGGAGACAGTCGAGTCTTTTTACTCAATGAAAATCAAAAAAAAGAAACTAGAAAACAAGCATGGTATACGGCAAAATGAAGCTGACATGGTTTGGATTTGATTTTCGAAGGGTATTCGTATTTAGTGAAATGTCACCAGAGAGGTCCTTATGAATATTGAAACATTAGAGTATATAGAAGAAACAGCCAAAAACCACATTGTCTTATTTGAACCACAGATTCCACAGAATACAGGCAATATTGCTCGAACTTGTGCTGCAACCAATAGTCCTCTCCATATCATTAAGCCTATGGGATTTCCAATTGATGACCGTAAGATGAAACGTGCAGGACTAGATTATTGGGATAAGTTAGATGTTCGCTTCTATGACAATTTAGCAGAATTCATGGATTATGCCAGCAAACAAGGACGTGTTCACTTAGTATCTAAATTTGCTGATAAAACCTATTCGGATGAAGACTATAATGATGGGAACGTTCATTATTTCTTATTTGGCCGTGAAGATAAGGGCTTGCCAGAAGATTTTATGCGTGAACATCCAGAGAAGGCTATCCGTATTCCAATGAATGATAAGCATGTGCGTAGTCTTAATGTCTCTAATACAGCGTGTATGATTGTATATGAGGCTCTTCGGCAGCAACAGTTCGCTGGTCTAGATTTGGTTCACACCTATGATGGGGACAAGTTAAAATAGTGAAAACTTACCAAGCTCTTGCAAATGCAAGGCTTTTTTGGTATGATGAAATAGTCTTCAGGGCAGGGTGAAATTCCCGACCGGCAGTGTAAAACGTGGCTATCTTATTTTAAGACTAGGCAGCGAATCGAAGACCATACTGAATGTATGTCGAGATGAGCTAACGCAGTATTAGAACAAAATAGACCGTTGGTAGTCTGCGAGCGAAAGCTGATGTGGTGCAATTCCACAACCGACAGTAAAGTCTGGATGGGAGAAGACGAAGTGGAGGCTTTTTGCCTGCTCTTCCACGCTTCTTCAATTTTCAAAAATTGGAGGAACCTTATGACAAACACACGCAAAATGACGATTATCGCCATTCTCTCAGCAGTATCCTTTCTGCTCATGTATTTGAAATTTCCGCTGATTCCAACAGCCAGTTTCCTGGAAGTGGATTTTTCTCTCGTACCGATTTTATTTGGTCTGCTTATTCTAGATATGAAGTCTAGTTTTGCTATCCTTTTGGTACGAACTTTTCTCAAACTGATTTTAAATAATCAGGGACCATCGACAATTATTGGTTTACCGATGAATATTGCAGCTATGTCAGTTTTCATTTTAGCAGTAGCTTATTTCTGGAAAAATGACCAAGCGATAAAAAATTATTTAAAAGCAGCCTCTGTTGCGACAATTGGTTCGACAGCAGTGATGCTGGTATTAAATTACGTTTATGCGGTGCCTGTCTATGCAGCCTTTGCAAACTTTGATATTAAAGAAATCTTGGGTCTGACTAACTATCTTTTGATGATGGTACTTCCTTTTAATCTTTTACAAGGGATTGTGCTTTCAGCAATATTTTATATCTGTTACAAAGCAGCCCAACCTATTTTAAAGAAAGTTTAACCTTTATAAGGTAAACTATATTGTATGAAGAATAAACAAATCCATTTACGAAACGCATCTTTTTTTGCTCTGGCCTTTGTGATATTGGGCTATGTAGTAAAATTTTATCCTATTACCCTAGCAGGTTTTGACTCGACTGTCCAGTCTGCCATTCGTGGAAATTTACCAAGTGGAGCCAGTCAATTTTGGACCTCTATTACTGTTTTAGGAAATACGGTTATTATTTTAGCTATTACCTTGATTTTAGCTGCTATCTTTTACTACTATAAAAAATGGAAGATAGAAGCTTATTTCCTACTTGCTAGTTTTGCGGCGATGGGTGTGGCATCCACAGCCCTGAAATATGTCTACCAACGTCCGCGTCCAAGTATTGAATGGTTGATTGATACCATCGGTTATTCATTTCCTAGCTGGCATACTGCATCAGCTATGATGATTGCAGGAGCAGTTGTTATTATTATTCACCAGAGGATGAAGAAAGGCATAGCTAGACTTGTGCTACAAGCTGTGTTGATTCTACTTGCTGTCCTGGTAGCTGTATCCCGTATCTATATTGGGGTTCACTATCCGACAGATATTATCGGCGGTTGGCTACTTGCCGTCACTCTTTTACAAATGATGTATCCATTTTACGATCAGAAACGCTTTGAATGGCGTTTCCAAAGTAAGCAAAAATAGTCAATTTGACACCAACTCCTACTGTAAAAGGTAGGAGTTTTAATTTGTCATCCTTTGTAGAAGTGCCTTATTTCGCAAGATTTATTGAGACTGAGCTTAGGCACAGCGCCATTTCTTAGAGTTCGCACTGGACTTATCGGAAAATAGTGCAAAAATCCTCCGAGAAATTCTCAGAGGATGATGATGTATAAATCTAGTTTTTGATTGGGCCATCAGCAACGGCTTCGACAGCATTTTTTATCGTTTGGGCGAAGACTTCGCCTCCATTACTTTCAAGATTGAAATGAACAAGGTCGGTATTGTACCAAATTGGTGGATTATCCTTTGCAACTTGATACCAGTCTGCAATGGAAATGTAATCATATTTTTCAGCCAATTCTTTCTCGTATTGACCTGTTTGATAGGAAATGGATTCGCTTGGAGTGAAGTTTCCATCGTAAGGAGTGACAAAAATAAGGCGACGTCCTTTAGGAAAATCTTTGACTAGTTGGTCTAGTAGTTCCTGATAATTATCCGTAGTATTTGTACCTAGGGCTACAACTACAGTCTCTTTCAAACTATTATTTTGCTGATAAAGATTTATCAATTTAGCAATTTCAGAGAGATTTCGACTGACAGTTCCATCAATCTGTGCATCTGGTAGCGCGGTCTGTATGGCAGAACTTGCGCGAACAGTAACAGAATCGCCAAAGATGATAACTCCTTTTTGAATTTCAAAACTAGTAGCTTTAGCATTTTCAGCAGCAGATCGTGTTGTATTTAGTTGGGTCTGAGCTTGATAAAGATTGCTAACCATGCTCTCTTGTTCAAAACTTCCTAATTTTGGTGCAAACAGACAGATACCTAAGCCAATTATGGTCAAGCAAGCAAAGCTGCTAAGAAGCCATTTTTTATAGGGTTTCAAGTCCATTGGTAATCCAAACAAACTTCCTACTTTACCAGCAATATATGGTTCTAGAATATAGAAGGAAATAGTTGATAGGATAGTAGAAAAAACAAAGGATAATCCCGCAGCGATAGAGGCATTTGTCAGTTGTGTAAAGATAATGAGCAAGGGCCAATGGAAGAGGTAGATACCATAAGAAATACTTGCAAAGAAGAGGATAATTGCAGGTTCTTTGACATCTTCGGTTTTCTCGTGGAGTACCCGAGCAGCAAAAATCATAGTTGCTGTAGCTAAACTGGATAGAAGAAAACCAATTAGATAGGTCCAGATGGAACTGAATTGAAGAGTAAAGAGAAGAAGAAGTTCTACTCCTAGTCCTCCAAGAAACAGACCAATAGCTTGTTTGATACTCAATGTATTCACTTGTTGCTGGAAGGCAGTTGTTGTATTTCCGATACCAGCGATGGTTGCGAGAACGCTTCCGAGGAAGAATGGGAAGGTATGTGTGAAGCTCGAGTAATAAATGGTTGAGAAATTATTCACAAAGAAACTTGAGATAGACATTGCTAAAAAACTTAGCGAGAAGAGGCTTATAGATGTTAGAAAAATTGATCCACGTAGTTGGCCCACACTTTTTGAGATGCGAGTCAGATACCAAACCAAACCAGCCCAGACAAGGTAATACTGAACTTCTATAGCCAGGGTCCAAGTATGCACAAATAGATGAGGTGAAAATTGATTCTCGTAACTACCACCAGATAGAATTTCAAAGAAGTTTGTCATGAATCCGAGCGCAGCGGCTATCTGATTGCCGATATTGGCAATGAAATCATTGCGGACAAGCAGAGCAAGTGGAAGAACCAAAAGAATCGTTAAAACCAGAGGGGGGAGAATCCGATAGAACCTTCTTCTGAAAAAGCTGACAAGATCTAATTTTTTATGTTTTGCAAACTCATCAATCAAAAGGGCGGTTGTCAAATATCCAGATAGGGTAAAGAAGAGGTCAACCCCTACAAAGCCACCTGGGAAATATTTGATAAAGAAATGATAGAGTAGGACAAAGACTAATCCAATCACACGTATAACGGATAACCATTTAATTTTCATATTGATAAATCCCCTGTTTAAAAGTTCCTTCGTAGGTAGCTTGTCCTTCGGTGGTCAATTTTCCTTTTCCATCGGCATAGCCGTTTTTAAATTGCCCGGTATAAACCCACCCACTTGCAGATGTGTAGGTTCCTTGACCGTGGAAAATTCCATTTGTAAATTGTCCTTCGTAGACATCTCCATTATCAAAGGTCAATTTTCCTTGACCATTCATTTTATTTGCAACCACATAACCGTTGTACTGCAGGGCGCCATTATTGAAAGTCATGGCTTGCTTGCTGGCAATTCGTCCTGTAAATACAGAGAGGGCACAGATGAGGATGATAATAAGGGAGAGGATTTCAAGTTTTGGACGGGTGAAATGACTTGTTATATCATGCCATTTTATACTAGGTAATTTGAACTCTTTCATCGTTTTACTCTTTCATAGGATTTGACCGACGCTAATCAGTTCTTTCTAGGATACAGTAAGAAATTATCAGTTCAGTCAGAAATAGTTTACCATTTTTTTACAAATATTACAAAAATATTACATAAAAAATCTTATTCTTGGTCAAATGCCTGTAACCTGTCCAACCAGTCTTGGCAACCTTTCTTTACCATGTCGTAGGTTTCGTCAAAATCTCCAGTATACCAAGGGTCTGGTACGGATTTTTCTGCGAATTGAAAAATCTTATTTTGGGCATGTGCTGGTGCCATTTTCTGTAAATCTCGGACATTATTGCTGTCCATACCAATGATGACATCAAATGCTTCGAAATCTGCCTGGCTCATTTGCTGTGATGATTTATTTTGGTCATAGGGAATATTGTGCTTTTGGAAAATTTTCTGAGTTCCAGGGTAGATAGGATTACCATGTTCCCAGTTTGAAGTAGCACGGCTTTCAATATGAAATTGATTTGTCAAATCTTTCATGACAAATTCAGCCATAGGGCTACGACAAATATTTCCAAGACAGACAAAAACGATTTTTTTCATAGATTCTCCTTTCGTGGCATAAGAAAAGAGAGGGCAGACTCGACAGGTAAATGTCTGAGTTCCCCTCTCTTGCATATTTTTGTTCGGGTTACAGGTAAAAGACCAAATTGAGTGTAATGTTCATTATCAAACAGTGCACGAGCAATCCTACCTATATTGAACTCTTTGTTTATTTCTCTTCTTTGTCGAAAGCATTTTTGATGCCGTTAATGGCACCTTCAATCCCATCTTTTGCATCTTCGACTAGCTCTTTTGCTTTGCCAATTCCTTTCTCAACAAGTCCTTCAACTTCGATTTCCTTGTCGCCGGTCAGCTTACCAATTACCTCTTTTGCAGAGCCAGATAGCTGTTCTAGTTTTGCGTCAAATTTTTCTTCTGACATAAAATCCCTCCTTGATATACACATATGGGGGTGATGATTTTCTAAAAAGAAAATCACATACTATTCTTACTTACTAGTCTAACGTATATAAGTTAATATAGCAAGGGATTTGTTTGTCAATAGGTCAGAGGAGGATGAGGGATAATTCTTGCAATTTTTCCTTCTTTTATTTATAATTATTATAAATAAAAGAAAGGGTGATATATGATGAAACAAAAATATTATCAATCTCCAGCAGAAATTGCGTCTTTCAGCCCGCGTCCATCACTGGCTGATTCTAAGGCTGTTTTGAATCAAGCGGTGGCCGATCTATCAGTAGCCCATTCTATCCTCCATCAAGTTCATTGGTATATGCGTGGTCGTGGCTTTATGATTTGGCATCCAAAGATGGATGAATATATGGAAGAAATTGATGGCTATTTGGATGAGATGAGTGAGCGTTTAATCACCTTAGGTGGGGCACCATTTTCTACCCTTAAAGAGTTTAGTGAAAATAGTCAGCTCAAGGAAGTTCCTGGTGATTACAATGTAACGATTGAAGAGCAATTGGCGCGTGTGGTAGAGGTGTTCCGCTATCTGGCTGCTCTTTTCCAAAAGGGATTTGATGTCAGTGATGAAGAAGGTGACAGCGTAACCAACGACATTTTCAATGTGGCTAAGGCTAGTATTGAAAAACATATTTGGATGCTGCAGGCAGAACTTGGTCAAGCGCCTAAGTTGTAAATAGTTGAAGGGTCCACAGTAGGACTCTTTTTTGCTGCATTATTTAATACTCTTTGAAAATCAACATTATCCGTTGTCAAGAGCCTTGATGAGTGAAAAGCTCCGGTGGAGCTTTTCAGCCTGTTACCTTGAAACAAGATAGTAACAGAGTTCTATCTTCAACTTCGTTTCCTAGGCTACTTTTGATTTTCATTGAGTATAATATGACATTTGTCACATAAGTCCATGACAAAGGCTTCTGGTAGGGGTGTGGGTGATAAGTTATACTGAGTGTGTAAAAGAAATTCAGTCAGTAATTAGTAAGGAGAATGGTATGAAATCATTTGTTCAAACAGGTATATCTTATTTCACTATAGCCTTTGTGTTTCTCTATGCTTCCTGCATTTTGTTTGGTCAAGGATTAGAAGTAATGACCTACTTGGCTTTGTCCTTGCCAGCAAGTATAATTATCGGGATTGTTGGAGCGGTGATATGTCAGAAAGGAGAGCAAGGATGATTCAAGTCAATCAGTTAGAAAAAATCATCAAAGGACGGACCATTTTATCGGATATTTCCTTTGAGATACAGTCTGGGGAATGTGTGGCCTTGATTGGTCCCAACGGGGCTGGGAAGACAACTCTCATGTCCTGTTTGTTGGGCGATAGAAAGGTGACGAAAGGGCAGGTATTGTTGGACGGTCTGGCTCCGCAGGCTCGGTCCAATAAAGAAACAGTGGCAGTCTTGCCACAAGAAAATGCTATTCCAACGGACTTGAAGGTCAGGGAATTGCTCCGCTTTTTCCAAGCTATCTACAAGGATAGTCTGACAGATGTGGAAATCGACAGCCTGCTCCGCTTTTCCCCAGAGCAAAAAAATCAGCTGGCGGGCAAGCTATCAGGTGGTCAGAAGCGGCTCTTGGCCTTTGTCATCTGCTTGATTGGCAAGCCTAAGTTGCTCTTTTTGGACGAGCCGACGGCGGGCATGGATACGTCGACCCGTCAGCGTTTTTGGGAGATTGTCCATGACTTGAAGGAAAAGGGTGTGACCATTTTTTATACCAGCCATTATATCGAGGAAGTGGAGCATACGGCGGAGCGGATTTTGGTCTTGCACCAGGGTAGGCTCTTGCGGGATACGACGCCGTTTGCCATGCGGAGTGAGGAGCAGGAAAAAGAAGTAGCACTGCCAATCCACTTTGCGACAGTGGTGGAGGCTTTGGACGCAATTGATAACATCAGCTATAAGCAGGACACGGTCAGCTTCAAGACCCGTGCCATTGAGCAGGTTTGGGCTTGTTTGCAGGAAGCAGGCTGTCGGATTTCAGACTTAGAGGTGCAGAACAAAACCCTGCTCAACAGCCTATTTGACAAGACAAGGGAGGAAGAATCATGAAAGCATTGGTGAAAGTAGAAGCTGTCAAATTATCTAGAAGTTTGGGAGTTTTTCTCCTGTCAATCGGGATGCCTCTTATCTTTTTCCTGATTTTTTCATCAACGGTCCAGTTTGATGATACAGCCACGCAAAAGGCCTTTATCCAGTCCTATATGCTGACTATGACAGGTTTTTCCATGTCGGGCTTTGCCCTCTTTACCTTTCCTATGATGCTGGCTGAGGATCGAAACAATAGCTGGTTGACCTTTATCCAGCATTCGCCCCTGCCAATCTGGCAATACTATCTTTCCAAACTCGTGCGGGTCTTGCTCTGCTTTGTGTCTTCCATTGCCATTGTCTTTGCGGTCGGAGGCTTGCTCAAGGGAGTTGAGATGACAGCTCAAGAATGGGTGATTTCGGCTCTCTTACTTTTAGTAACTTCTATCGTATTTCTAGCCATTGGCTTGCTTTTGGTGCAAATCCAGTCGGAACAAACCATGTCGGTGGTGGCCAACTTGCTCTACTTTGTTCTGGCTATCATGGGTGGCTCTTGGATGCCTGTCTCCCTCTTTCCTGACTGGGTACAGCGAATTTGCAAACTTATGCCCAGCTACCATGTCAATCAGCTGGTAACCACCTATGCCCAAGAGGGAGTTTTTCTCTGGAAATCCTTGCTAATTGTCCTAGGATATGCCATAATTTTCTTAGGAATTGCTCTGGCTATTCATAGAAAATCTGAACAGCAGTGAGGTGACCCATGATTTTTGAAAAAAGAAAGATACCACTCATGTTCTTCGTGGGCATGGTCTTTCTCTATTTTCCACTTTATTACGCCCAGTATAGTCCAAATCCGACGGCGGTTATTCTAGCAACCATTCTCTTTGCCATGGTCTATTGTTCTCTCTTTTACACCGACCACAAGCTCTATTCCATGCTGGCTTGGTTTTACCTGATTGGCTATATCGCCGTCATGAGTTTTTGGGGCAATCTGCAATTTTCCCTCTTCATCTTTAACCTGTCCAATATGTTGGGCTGGTATTATAAAGAGAATCGACCGACCTATCGGACGGTGTCCTACGGGCTTTTGTTGCTGGCTATTATCCTATGGGCTCTCTTTGGCCCTGTCCCCTTTGAGATGAGAGCCTTTGCACTTGTTATCCACTTTTTCGGCTTGGCCTTGCTGATTTTCAGTTGGATTGAAACCAAGCGGGAAGCCCTTCAGCAACGCCTACAGGAGCAGAATGCTTCCATCAATCTCCTGCTGGCTGAGAATGAACGCAACCGTATCGGTCAGGATTTGCACGACACCCTGGGGCATGTCTTTGCCATGCTGTCTGTCAAGGCCGAGCTGGTCCAGACCCTTTTGGACCACGACCAGATAGATCAGGCCAAGAAGGAAGTGCAGGAGCTCCAGACCTTAGCCAAGGACTCCATGCAGGATGTCCGCCAGATTGTCCAGTCCCTCAAGCAGCATACCGTGGCAGAGGAACTCCAGATTTTGCAGCAGATGTTGGATTTAGCAGGAGTGGATTTGGTCGTTTTGGGTGGGGAAATAGCAGAGCAGCTCAGCTTGCCTGTCCAGAACAAACTGGCCATGGTGCTGAGAGAGTTGGCCAATAACCTGCTCAAACATAGCCGGGCTAGTAAGTGCCGTTTGATATTTGAAGAAGACCAGCAAGAATTAGTCTTGCACTACGAAGACAATGGTGTGGGCTTTGCCCAGTTAACCGGTCAAGAATTGCATACCATAAAGGATAGACTGGTAACGGTGCAGGGGAGTTTGGAATTTCTTTCTCTGGCACAGCCTACCCGCCTGTCCATACGAATTCTGCTTGAGGAGGTGGTAGAATGAGAATCTTAGTCGCAGAAGACCAGGCCATGCTGCGGGACGCCCTCTGTCAGCTCTTGGCCTTTCAAGATGCGGTTGAGGCTGTTTTACAGGCAGAAAACGGCAGTCAGGCCCTTTCTCTTTTGGAAAAAGAGCAAGTAGATGTGGTACTGCTAGACATTGAAATGCCTGAGAAGACAGGGCTGGATGTCTTGGAATGGGTACGAGCGAAATCCTTGCCCGTCAAGGTTGTCATCATGACTACCTTCAAGCGACCAGGCTATTTTGAGCGGGCGGTCAAGGCAGATGTGGATGCCTACGTGCTCAAAGAACGCTCCATTTCGGACCTTATGCGGACCATTGAAACGGTCTTGGCGGGGCGGAAGGAGTACTCGCCAGAGTTGATGGACATTCTCCTGACCCAACGTAGTCCCTTGACGGACCAGGAAAGTCAGCTGCTCAAGCTGGTTGCTGACGGCTTGTCCAATAAGGAAATTGCCAGCCAGCTCTATCTGTCTGACGGGACGGTCCGCAACTACATGACCACTATCTTGGCCAAGCTTGGTGCTGAAAACCGCACGGCTGCTGTTAAGGTGGCACAGGAAAAGGGTTGGTTATGAAATTATAGAGGATTGGTGGTATTTCCAATCCTTTTTAAGCATTTCATAAATTCCAACTGATTTTTTATATTGAAAAACACCTAAAATTCTGCTACAATTTTTTTATGAAAAGACTTTATGATGTGCAACAATTACTCAAACGGTTTGGTATAATTGTCTATATGGGCAACCGTCTCTACGATATTGAAATGATGCAGATAGAATTAAATAGAATCTATCAGGCAGGTGTCTTAGATCGGTTGGAATATATGGAAGCAGAGCTTGTTTTGAGGCGTGAACATCGTTTGGAATTAGAGTATCAGAAATCAAGGGAGAATGAGTGATGGAAACATTTTGGGTATTTTTAGTATTTTTGGCAGTATTGGGAGCCTGGATGGGTTTTAATTACTGGAGATTGCGCCGTGCGGCGACGGTGATTGATAATGCAGAATTTGCAGAAAAGATACACGGAGGTCAGTTGATTGACCTGCGAGACCCGAGTGAGTTTAATCGTAAGCATATCTTAGGTGCGAGAAATATTCCTTACCAGCAATTACGCCAGTCTACAGCTGCTTTGCGTAAGGACAGACCTGTCTTAATCTATGAGAATGATCGTGGTCAGTTGGTAACGCCTGCAGCCCTTCATCTGAAGAAACAGGGCTTTAACGAAATCTATATTTTAAGCTATGGTCTAAATGGATGGAATGGTAAGGTAAAAACGACTAAGTAACATTGTCAGTAGGCTAGAGTATTTTCTTATGCAATAAGACGGATAAGGGCAAAAATATGGAAAAGAAATTTGAAAAGTTGTCATTGGCAGAAATTAGCATTATTTCTTTTATGGGACTTATTTTATTGATTAGCTTAGGCGCTAGTTGGTATAAAAATGCTCAAAGCGAAACAAGTGATACAAAGACAGTACAGCAAGTGCCCAATCAGAAAAAAACGGTTGATACAGTATTTCAGGATGCTGAGAATGCTGTCATTGTATTGGAAGGAACACATACTGAAGAGAAACTTGCAGAGGCACAATCTGCAGTAAACAAGGTTACGGATGCGACTAAAAAAGCAGCATTACAGAAACGGATTGACCAAGTAAAAGAGCAAGTAGGACAGCAGACAGATGCTCAAACACAGGCTAAGCTAAAAGCGGAGTTGGTCAGGGCGGAAGCAGCCCAAAAAGTAGCTGATGAGAAAAAAATATCTGAAACAGGGACCAGTCAGTCAACGGACCTTGCTGAAGCTAGTGAGACCTCACAAGAATCTTATGTAGTACCTAATCAAAATATATATGGAAACCAAAGTGTGACTTCAACAAGCCAGTATACAGGCAGCGTGGCGTCAACTAGTACAAGCACTTCAGTCCCTCCGACTAGTGAAGGAGCACCTGTGGTAGAAACTCCAACAGTTTCTGAAGCCCCGGCGGAAACGACAGATTCAACAACTAGCCTGGTTGAGTCAGTGGAAACAGTTCCAACAGCTGACGAGAGTTCACCAGATAATCCGTAGGCTTTTTTGCTACTGGTTCTTTATGGTGTATTAGCATACTGGAAAAATAGCTATTTGTATTTCAACACTAATTTTTTCTTGTAACGATCTAGTTTAAATACATACGATAAGAGTGAGGAATTTCGCGTAAAACAGAATTTCCTTGCTTTTTATTTTTATCATTTTGTTGAATAGCGCGAGAATGATTTCCTGCTATAGCGGTTGAGAGTGTATTTGGTAGAAGGTTGAAAAAGTTGGTGCAAAAAGGAAAGCAGGAAGTGCACTTGGTTTCAGCAACGAGCTTCATTTTTTGCTATAATATACCTTATGAGAATTGTATCGGGAAGCTATGGTGGAAGACCACTGAAAACGTTAGATGGAAAAACAACCAGACCGACATCGGATAAGGTCCGTGGAGCCATGTTCAATATGATTGGTCCCTATTTTGAGGGTGGTAGAGTTCTTGACTTGTACGCCGGCAGTGGTGGTTTATCTATCGAGGCTATATCTCGTGGCATGGAGTCAGCAGTTCTGGTTGAGCGAGATCGACGAGCACAAGCCATTATCCGTGAAAATATTGCAATGACTAAGGAAGCAGATAAATTTCAGCTTCTAGCAATGGAAGCTAGACAGGCTTTGAACAGTGTGGAAGGTCCTTTCGACCTGGTATTCTTGGACCCTCCTTATGCAGAGCAGGAAATTGAAGATGTGATAACAGAACTTTGTCGCCGTGACTTACTAGCAGATGATGTTATGGTAGTCTGCGAAACGGATAAGGCGGTCTCTCTTCCGGAAGAAATAGCAGAGCTGGGGATATGGAAAGAGAAACTCTACGGAATTAGTAAGGTAACAGTATATGTCAGATAAGATTGGATTATTTACGGGCTCATTTGACCCCATTACCAATGGACACTTGGACTTAATTGAACGAGCGAGTGGACTATTTACTAAATTATATGTGGGAGTTTTTACCAATCCTAAAAAGGCAGGACTCTTGACGGGCTTGGAGAGAAAAGCCATTTTGGAGAAGCTTTTTGTAGGAATGGAGAATATCGAGGTCGTTCTGTCTGAAAATGAATTGGTAGTCGATGTAGCTAAGCGCTATGGAGTAACACATTTGGTCCGAGGATTGCGTAATGCGACCGATTTGGAATACGAGTCAAGTTTTGATTTTTACAATCGTCAGTTGGCGCCAGATTTGGAAACCATTTATTTAATCGCCAAGCCAGAGCTTAAGTTCGTATCATCCAGCCAGGTTCGAGAATTGCTGTATTTCAAACAGGACATAGGCCCTTATGTTCCAGAAATTGTTAGTGAGGAGATTAGAAAGAATGAAGAAAAATAGGAAGTTAACCTTAATTGCATCTATTGTTTTAGGAACTCTTTTGATTTGGTTTGCCGTTTTTGTTCGTCTGCCTTATTATCTGGAAAGTCCAGGTGGAGCTGCCGATATTCGTCAGGTACTAACGGTGAACAATCAAATAGACCAAGAGGGTGGCTCTTACAACTTCACCTATGTATCAGTCCAACAAGCTACAGCTTTACAACTATTCGCTGCTCAGTTTGATCCTTATACGACAGTTCGTTCCTCTGAAGAGATGACAGGAGGGGCCGACAACGAAGAGTATTTCCGTATAGCACGGTTTTACATGGAGACTTCGCAAAATATGGCGAAGTATCAAGGATTGACCTTGGCAGGAAAAGAAGTCAATCTTGATTTCTTTGGTGTCTATGTGCTTGCCTTGACGGATGATTCAACCTTTAAAAAAGTCCTTAATATTGCAGATACCGTTGTGAGTGTTAATGGAAAAACATTTGAGTCTTCTCCTGATTTGATTAAATATGTGAGTGGCTTGGAGGTTGGAAGTGATGTAACAGTTGGTTATATTAGCGCTGGTCAGGAGAAATCTGCGGACGGTAAGATTATCAAATTGTCTAATGGCAAAAACGGAATAGGCATCACTCTCGTAGACCATACAGAGGTTCAAAGTTCGGTTCCGATTGATTTCCAAACGGGAGATATTGGTGGTCCAAGTGCTGGTCTGATGTTTACACTTGCCATCTATACTCAACTCGCAGAGCCTGACTTACGTGGTGGTCGGATTATTGCTGGTACGGGGACTATCGAGCAGGATGGAAAAGTAGGTGACATTGGTGGTGCTGATAAGAAGGTTATTTCGGCAGCTAAGTCAGGTGCAAGTATCTTTTTTGTACCAAACAATCCAGTTGATGTAGAAGTTTTGAAGAAAAACCCAAAGGCTAAAACGAACTATGAAGAAGCTAAGGAAGCCGCGGAGAAAGCAGGATTAGATATTGAGGTAGTTCCTGTGAAAACTGTTCAAGAGGCTATTGATTATTTGAAGAAAACAAAGGGCGAGTAAATCGTCCTTTTTTGTTAGAGAATAATATTATAATTGTCAGAAATTTCTCCGAAATAGTAAAGTAGAAGAATTTCCAGATAAATCGTGTTATAATGATAAGGTTAAGTGTGAGAATTTAGATTCTGACCAGATAGATTATTAATCAAATGATTTTTACGTATGAAGATTTTATAAGATAGGAGGACAAATGAAAAAACAAATTTCACCTGAAATGTATAACTATAATAAATACCCTGGTCCGAGTTTTGCTCGTGTCGGAGATAAGGTTGTATCTGAAAATATTGAATTGGACCTTTTGGAAGATTACAAGAATGCTTTTGACCAGACAATTTTTGGTCAACGTTTTTCACAACTCATGCTCAAATTTGATTATATCGTGGGAGACTGGGGCAATGAGCAGCTGAGATTAAGGGGATTTTATACAGACGATAAAAATGTTAAATCAGACTTAAAAATCAGCCGCTTGGATGACTATTTGACGGAGTATTGTAATTTTGGTTGTGCTTATTTCGTCTTAGCCAATCCGAATCCACAAGACTTGCCTGCTGAGGAGGAGGACAGACCGCGTCGCAAGCGGAGTCGATCACGCAATCGCAACAGAAATCAACAGCGGACGGAGCCTATTGCGCCAAAAGAAAACAAAAATAATCGCAATGACCGTCAGAAAAAAGGGAAGCAGCAAAACAAACAGTCGGAACAGCGTCATTTTACTATGAAGAATGCTGGTGTTAAGGCGAGTCAAACGGAGCGTTCTCAAAAACGTGAGCGTAAGCAGAGCAAGCGTGAGATGAATGAAGTGAAGCGTAACTTTGTTATCCGCCAGAAATAGGGAGAAATATGAAACCATCAATTTATGCATTTAGTCAAGCCAATCTGGTTGATTGGATTTTAGAAAACGGAGAGAAGAAGTTCCGTGCCACTCAAATTTGGGAATGGCTTTACCGTTCTCGTGTTCAATCCTTTGCGGAAATGACCAACTTGCCAAAATCTTTGATTGAAAAGTTGGAAGAACATTTTGTAGTTAACCCGCTCAAACAACGGATTGTACAGGAGTCTAAGGACGGCACTATCAAATACCTCTTTGAACTGCCAGATGGCATGTTGATTGAGACAGTTCTTATGCACCAGCACTATGGTCTTTCTGTCTGTGTAACGACACAAGTTGGCTGTAATATCGGCTGTACATTCTGTGCATCTGGATTGATTCCTAAGCAACGTGACTTGACTAGCGGTGAGATTGTGGCTCAGATTATGTTGGTACAAAAGTACTTGGATGAGCGCAATCAGAATGAGCGTGTTAGCCATATCGTTGTGATGGGGATTGGTGAGCCGCTTGATAACTACGATAATGTTATGACCTTCTTGCGAGTGGTTAATGACGACAAGGGCTTGGCAATTGGTGCCCGTCACATCACTGTTTCGACGTCAGGTTTAGCACCTAAAATTCGTGAGTTTGCACGTGAAGGAGTCCAAGTTAATTTGGCAGTATCTCTACATGCGCCAAATAATGACCTTCGTTCGAGCATTATGCGGATTAACCGCAAATTCCCTATAGAAGTTCTTTTTGAAGCAATCGAAGACTATATCAAAGTGACCAACCGCCGTGTGACTTTTGAGTATATTATGCTCAATGAGGTCAACGATGGAGTGGAACAGGCACAGGAATTGGCTGACTTGACCAAGAACATCCGTAAATTGTCTTATATCAACCTGATTCCTTATAACCCAGTTAGTGAACATGACCAGTACAGTCGTTCAACCAAGGAACGTACTCTTGCTTTCTTTGATGTTTTGAAGAAAAATGGTGTTAACTGTGTCGTTCGTCAGGAACATGGTACAGATATTGATGCTGCCTGTGGTCAATTGCGCTCCAATACGCTCAAGAAAGACCGTGAAAAAGCACGTGCTCGTATTGCAGCCGCAAAAGCAAAGGCAGGTATTCGAGCATGAGAACATTCTTCCAAGCAGATGGAAACTTGACCAAGCTAGGAAGACAGATTTGTAAGACCTTAGCTGGAGCCTATGCTCTGGCTATTGTTTTACTTTGTTTTCTACCTCAGACTTGGTACCCTCAGTATAAGGATTTCTCGACCCCAGGAATTATTCAAATCGGCCGTCTCTATCTTTTACCAACGCCTTTCAACAGCATCGTCAACGGGGACAAGGTAGATAGTTTGGCGGACCTAGGATGGATTTTCTTGCAAAACATCACTAACATTTTTCTACTTTTCCCTCTGATTTTTCTTCTTTTGTTTCTTAGGGAAGAATGGCGGAGCCTTCGAGCGGTGATTCGTTATAGTTTTTGTATCAGTCTTTTTATTGAATGCACACAATTACTACTGGATTTGCTGATTGATGCCCAGCGCGTCTTTGAAATCGATGATTTATGGACCAATACAATGGGGGGAATACTAGCCTATTTTACCTATTCATTGATAAAGAGAGGGATAATCCTTTCCAAACAGGAGTCTTAGAACCTATCGTCACAGGTTCAGAATGTCCATCTAAGGCTATTGTTTAAGTTACACATCGTTATTTTTTTGAAATACAGTCAGTATTCCCTTAAAAATAACCTTGACTAGTTAAAACTATCTTTGATATGGGAGTGGGAAAGACATTTAGGTTCGGCTTCTATGGTCACTTTCTAGTTTTAAGGTGACCAGCTGAAACAGTTCCTCGAACTGTTTCACTCCACTGGACTGTTAAACCCAATCAACCACTGTGCTGAGATGTTGACACTAACTTTGAGAAGTGGTGCTGGGCTTGAGCCTAGCCTCGTGAGTACAGTTTTTTAGAAAGTCACTTAAGCAGAGTGGCTTTTTGTTAGTTTTTAATGGATTCAGGCAATGGAGACTGAATTTTCAAATTGTTTAGAAAATTTCTAAAAATTACTTGACCATTTCGATTTTGTAACGTATAATTACAAGTAATCAGAAAAAGTAATAAACACTTTGTCTTTAGAGAGTCTATGGTTGGTGTGAATAGATGATAGAGGTTTATGAAATGGGCTGATACCAAACAAGCATTCGTATCCGTTTTATGGATTGTCTGGTTTAGTAAAGCGAGTTTGGTTCGATGAATTCGAAACAATGAGAGTTCGGTCCGCACCCCTTATCGTGCGCCTCCTTGTTAGAGGAGAAAAAGTTATGGACTTTTCTAGTCGAGTCCATAGTGAGGTGGCACCGTGTCCATTGACGCCCACGCAGGATGTTTTTTCCTGCTTGGGCTTTTTTTCATTATGGTTTGAAGCTATAATAAAAAACAAAACCCCTGACGGTTCAACTGTCAGGGCTCCATTTTTTATATTCGATGAAAATCAAAATCAGACTAGCTCCAAAGGTTTGGGGAACCTTTGGAGGTTGGAGATAGAGCGAACCTAGTTCGTATCGATATGATGTAGATAGAACACTGTTCCTTTTATATTTCAAGGGAACAGGCTGAAAACCTCCACAGGAGCTTTTCAGTCATCAAATCAAGTCAACAACGTCTGATTTTCGAAGAGTATTATTTCCAAAAGTCATCAAAAATCGTGATTGGCAGGTGGCGTTTGTGGGCTGTTTTGTTCCACCAGCCTTCGATAATGGTTTGGGCTTGAGGGTCGATGGTTTTACCTTCGAGATAGTCGTCGATTTGGTTATAGGTAACACCGAGTGCGACTTCGTCAGCAAGGCCTGGTTTGTCTTCTTCCAAGTCTGCAGTAGGAACTTTGAGGTAGAGTTTTTCATCTGCCCCCAGTTCAGCTAGAAGCTGTTTTCCTTGGCGTTTATTGAGGCGGAAGAGGGGGAGAATGTCTGCACCGCCGTCGCCGTGCTTGGTAAAGAAACCAGTGATATTTTCAGCGGCATGGTCGGTTCCGATAACCGCCCCCTTGCGTTCCCCAGCGATAGCGTATTGGGCAATCATGCGCATGCGGGCTTTAGCATTTCCCTTATTAAAATCAGACATAGCAAGCCCATTTGCATTGACTGCAGCCACCATGGCATCTGTTGATTCCTTGATGTTGATGGTTAAGCTGACATCTGGTTGAATAAAGGCTAGGGCTGCTTGGGCGTCGGACTCGTCAGCTTGCACGCCGTAAGGGAGGCGGATAGCGATAAATTGGTAGGAGTCGTCACCTGTTTCCGCCCGCATTTCTTCCATAGTCAGCTGAGCCAAACGACCAGCCAAGGTCGAATCTTGTCCACCAGAAATCCCTAAGACATAGGTTTTCAAAAATGGGTGTTTTTTCAGGTAGTCTTTGAGAAAGTCGATGGAGCGACGGATTTCTTCTTTGGGGTCAATGCTTGGCTTGACACCTAATTCTTTGATGATTGTTTCCTGTAGGGTCATAACATACCTTTCTTAGATGGATTTGGTCTGAGTTTGTTTGCGAATACGATTGATGAGGTTCATCTTATTATCCCAAACATCTTGTGCCAAGTCGACTGGATAGAGCTGTGGGTTGAGTACACGTTTGTATTCATCCCAGAGCCTATCAAATTCTTGATTGGCATAGGTTTGAATTTCCGCTAGGCTTGGAAGTTTATAGACCTGTTTTCCTTTTTCGAAAATAGGAACTAGGAGAGGACGTGCATCAAAGTTCTCGATGGTTTTATTGATGTAGGTGTAAGTTGGATGGAACATATAGATACTATCCATCTGTGTGACATCAGTGTCCGCAAAGGTGATGTAGTCCCCTTCTGATTTTCCTTTTTCTTTGGAGGTGATGCGCCAAACCTGTTTCTTACCAGGAGTGGAGACTTTTTCCGCATTAGAAGACAGCTTGATGGTGTCACGCATATTTCCATCTTCATCTTCGATGGATACAATCTTGTAGACAGCGCCCAAGGCAGGTTGGTCGTAGGCGGTGATGAGTTTGGTACCAACTCCCCAGACATCAATTTTTGCCTTTTGCATTTTGAGGTTGAGGATGGTATTTTCATCCAGGTCATTAGATGCGTAAATCTTCGCATCTGTAAAACCTGCATCATCTAATTGCTGACGAACTTTCTTGGAAATATAGGCCATATCGCCTGAATCAATCCGAACCCCTTTGAAGTTAATCTTATCTCCCATTTCCTTGGCAACCTTGATGGCTGCTGGAACACCAATACGAAGCGTATCATAGGTATCAACGAGGAAGACACAGTCATGATGGGTTTCAGCGTAGGCTTTGAAAGCCTTGTAATCATCTCCGTATGTTTGAACCAAGGCGTGGGCATGGGTACCAGCGACAGGGATACCGAAGATTTTGCCAGCTCGAACATTGGAAGTCGCAGATGCTCCACCAATAAAGGCTGCCCGTGTACCCCAGATAGCAGCATCCATTTCTTGGGCACGGCGAGTGCCAAATTCCATCAAGGGCTCATCTTCAATGACGGCCTTGATACGGCGAGCTTTTGTAGCAATCAGGGTTTGGTAGTTGACGATGTTTAAGAGGGCAGTTTCGATTAGTTGGCATTGTGCCAATGGTCCTTCGATTTGAAGAATGGGTTCGTTAGCATAGACCAGGTCGCCCTCCTTAGCCGAACGGACAGTGAGCGTCATTTCCAATTGGGACAAGTAATCAAGGAAATCCTGCGGATACCCCAGTTCTGTCAGATAGTCAATGTCTGTCTGGCTAAAGCTGAGATTGTTGAGGTAGTTTACAACGCGTTCCAAACCGGCAAATACAGCGTAGCCATTTTTAAAAGGTTGTGAACGGAAATAGACTTCAAATACAGCGTGTTTATTGTGGATGTTTTGGTCAAAATAGACCTGCATCATGTTGATTTGATAAAGGTCGGTATGCAGGGTTAAACTGTCATCCTTAAATAGTGTCATAACGTTTCTCCTTTTGCCTTCCGATCAAGAAGGCACTCCAATTATTTTGATGGAGTTGAACTCTAATATGCCTTCTATTATAACAAAAAAATCGAGAAAAACTCGATTTAGATGCACAGAATGATAGGAATACTTGAAAGAAAAAGGAGTGGTACGTAGGGAATAGACTTGGGTTTGAAAATAGTGAAGACAAGAAGCCCTAGGAGGGAACTAATTTGGATAATCCAGAGGAGTTCTGTAAATCCACATATTAAGGCCAAACTTGCCAGATAGAGAAAGTCACCAGAACCAATATTGAATTGCCATTTTTCAGTCAGATAGGCTAAGAGTAAAAAGCCACAGAAAAGCCAGTTGAGCTGGGAGAGTACCAGAGCTATAAAAGTAAAAACGAGCCAGACAGCAAAAGGATATTCCTGATGCTTGATGTCGTAAATGGTTAAAACTAGCCCTGCTAAGCTGAGAATGGTTTCGGTTAGGTTTAGGACTTGAAAATGGCAGAGCAGGACAACTAGACCAGCTAAGAATTCCAATCCTAGATACCAATAAGGTATCTTCGCCTTGCAGTAACGGCATTTGGATTTTGTCGAAAGTTGGGATAGGATTGGAATTAGGTCCCAAGCCTTGAGCCGTCGCTTGCAGGCATTGCAGTGACTAGAGGGGGAGATAATGGACTGTTTAGGGAAACGGTCGATGACCAATCCCAAGAAGGAGCCGATAGAAGCTCCAAGGAAAAATAGGATAATTGTCTTCATACCTATTTATTCGCAAATGGGTGGAGGAAAATGAGATATTTTTTTAAATTTTTTTGAAGATAGAAAATATGCTATACTAAGTGTGATACATTTTATGAAAATAGAGTACATTAGGAGAGAAAATGCTTAGACCTTTACACATGGCCCATGCCTTTTTAGATGAGATATTAACAGACCAGGACCTAGCGGTCGATGCGACTATGGGAAATGGCCATGACACGCTATTTTTAGCCCAGCGAGCAGGAAAAGTTGTGGCCTTTGATATTCAGGAACAAGCCCTGACCACAACGGCTGAAAAACTAGAAAAAGCTGGCTTGACCAATGCCCAATTGGTTTTGACAGGACACGAAAACCTAGACCAGTATGTGGAGGAGTGCAAGGCAGCAATTTTCAATCTGGGCTATCTTCCTTCGGCGTATAAGTCAGTCATCACCCTGCCTGCAACCACCCTTCAAGCTATTGAAAAAGTTCTTGACCGACTGGTGGTGGGTGGTCGCCTAGCCATCATGGTTTACTATGGTCACGAGGGTGGAGCTCTTGAGAAGGATGCAGTTTTAGACTTTATCAGCCAGTTAGACCAGACTGTCTTTACAGCCATGCTCTACAAACCACTCAACCAAGTCAATACCCCACCGTTCTTGGTGATGGTGGAACGATTAAAATCCAGCTCAAACTAGGGCTGGATTTGTTTTTTATAATATCGGCTTAATGAACAATCTTCCCTCACCCAAGTCAATCAATTCCACCTGATTGCCATAAAAATCGCTGAGGAGCTCAGGTGTCAGGATGTCTTCTTTGGGTCCTTGAGCCAAGACCATGCCATCTTTGAGCAGGAGGACATGGGTGAAATTATCAGTGATTTCCTCGGCGTGATGGGTGACGTAGATAATGGCAGGAGCCGTTGGGAGTTGGCAGATATGGTCGATGTGATGGAGCAGGCGCTCGCGAGCCAAAAGGTCCAAGCCCACAGTAGCCTCGTCCAAAATCAAAATAGCCGGCTCTTCCATCAAACTGCGGGCGATCAGCAGGAGTTGGCGTTCACCTTGTGACAAACTAGCATAGGTCCGACCAATCAAGTGCTCAGCCTTAATGGTTTTGAGCATGTCTATGGCTTCATCCAATTCAGTTTGACCGTATTCACGGTAGAGTATGGAGGATTTGTACTTTCCAGTCAGAACAATCTGCTCAGCTGTCAAATCGATGGGAAAGCGTTCGGCAAGGAAAGAGCCGACGACCCCAATCTTAGTGCGAAGGCTAGGAATATCTCCCTTGCCAAACTCCACTCCAAGAACTGTCAAGTCACCAGAGGTCTTCCAAAACTCAGCCATTAAAATACGAAGGAGGGTTGACTTTCCAGCCCCATTTAGCCCTAAAATAGCCCAACGCTCTCCCTTCCTAAATTCCCAGTTGATGTCTTCTAAAATAGTTTTACCTTGTCGTTTATAGTGGACATTCTTCATCGAAATAATCATAGTTGTTCTCCTATTCCTTTTGATTATTGTAACATAAACAGACATGAGGGACTATTTATAACAAGAAATATGTTAATTTTTAGAATTTATGGTATAATGGAAATGTTATAAATTTTATTATAGGAGAACATCATGGAAGACCCTGGTAGTCAGACCATCTATTTACAACTGTTAATTTTATTCTTATTGACCCTGTTCAATGCCTTCTTTTCAGCCTCTGAAATGGCGCTTGTTTCTCTAAATCGTTCAAGAGTAGAACAAAAGGCCGCAGACGGTGAGAAGAAATATATTCGCTTGCTTCAAGTTTTAGAAAATCCTAACAATTTTCTATCAACCATTCAGGTTGGTATTACCTTCATCTCCATCCTTTCAGGTGCCAGCTTGGCTAATGATTTGGGAGCTGTATTTGCCAAATGGATGGGGAATTCAACAACAGCGCAAACCGCAGGATACTGGCTTGCACTGGCTATGTTGACTTTCGTTTCAATCGTTCTTGGTGAATTGTACCCTAAGCGGATTGCCATGAATATGAAGGAAAATCTGGCAGTAGTCACTGCACCTGTGATTATTTTCCTTGGAAAAATTGTGAGTCCGTTCGTGTGGTTATTATCAGCTGCAACGAATCTTATCAGCCGTATTACTCCTATGAATTTTGATGATGCGGATGAGCAGATGACACGGGATGAAATTGAATATATTTTGACAAAGAGTGAGAAAACCTTAGATGCCGAAGAAATCGAAATGCTTCAAGGTGTGTTCTCTTTAGATGAGCTGATGGCACGTGAAGTAATGGTTCCCCGTACGGATGCTTTCATGGTGGATATTGAGGATGATACAGCAACCATTATAGCAGCTATCCTCAAGCAGAATTTTTCACGTATCCCTGTTTATGATGGCGATAAGGACAATATCATTGGTCTGATTCATACCAAGAAAATCTTGTCAGAAGCTTTCAGTAATGGCTTTGACAATCTCAACATCCGCCGCATTATGCAGGAGCCTCTCTTCGTTCCAGAAACGATTTTCGTGGATGATTTGTTGACATCATTGAGAAATACCCAAAATCAAATGGCCATCTTGTTAGATGAGTATGGTGGAGTTGCAGGTCTCGTTACCTTGGAAGATTTGCTGGAAGAAATTGTCGGGGAAATCGATGATGAGACCGATAAGACAGAAATTTTTGTCCGAGAAATTGCTGACAACACTTATATCGTTCAAGGAAATATGACCTTAAATGACTTCAATGAGCATTTTGAGATGGAGTTGGAAAGTGATAACGTTGATACGATTGCTGGTTATTATCTGACAGGGGTCGGTACCATTCCGAGCCAAGACGAGAAGGTTTCCTTTGAAGTAGATAGTAAAGATCACCATCTAGTTCTTATTAACGATAAGGTAAAAAATGGTCGCGTAACAAAATTAAAACTCTTGATTACACCACTGGAGAAAGAAGAAACTGATAAGGACTAGGGCAACCTAGTCTTTTAGCTTTCTTCTTAAGGAAGGTGATAGTTATGAAAGAAAGAAAGTAAATGATAGAAGCGTTTTCATTTTTGTGATATACTAGTCTTATAAAATGATGAGGATGAGATGATGACAGAAATTGATTATCGTAAAGTGACAGGTTTGGTTCATTCAACAGAGAGTTTTGGTTCGGTTGATGGCCCAGGGGTACGTTTTGTAGTCTTTATGCAGGGCTGTCACATGCGTTGCCAGTATTGCCATAACCCAGATACTTGGGATCTGGTCAATCCAGCAGCGACTGAGAGAACAGCAGAAGATGTCTTGAATGAAGCCCTGCGTTTTCGTATGTTTTGGGGAAAAGAAGGGGGTATTACCGTTTCAGGTGGTGAAGCAACCATCCAGATTGATTTTTTAATTGCTCTGTTTACCCTTGCAAAAGAAAAAGGGATTCACACTACTTTGGATACCTGTGCGTTGACTTTCCGTAAGACAGAGCGCTACTTGGAAAAATATAGTCAGCTTATGGAAGTAACAGACTTGGTGCTCCTTGATATTAAGGAAATGAATCCTGAGCAACACCGCATTGTGACAGGTCATAGTAACAAGACTATTTTAGAATGTGCTCAATATCTATCAGACATTGGTAAGCCTGTTTGGATTCGTCATGTCCTGGTACCAAATTTGACTGACCGAGATGAGGATTTGATTGAACTTGGTAAGTTTGTTAAAACATTAAAAAATGTCGAACGTTTTGAGGTGTTACCTTATCACAACCTTGGCGAATTTAAGTGGCGTGAGCTGGGCAGACCCTATCCACTAGAGGGGACTAAGCCCCCAACGAAGGCTCGAGTGGAAAATGCAAAGGCATTGATGGAGACAGAAACCTATCAGGAGTACTTGAATAGAATTAAGGGATAATAGTGAAGAGGTCGGAGATTGATGCGAAAAAGATTTAATGTGTTAGGGACAAGTATCATATAATCAAAAAGAGGCTGGGCAAAAACTAGCTTCTCACATATAAAAAACGAGCAATTCCACTTAGGAGTTGCTCGTTTTCCATTTCATGCTTTATAATTATAATAACCACAAAACAACTAGAAAGGCATGAAAATGTATAAACAGTATAACACAAATCAGCTTAGTTTGGAATTAAATATTGCTTGGGACTTACCTGCTACTCATGAGGCTCGTCTGATTAGTCAGTTTGTGGATACTATTCCTTCATCCGTTCTATTGGAAGAAACTTCTCACACAGGTCGTCCAGCCTTTCATCCCGCTATGTTACTTAAAATGACCCTGTTCGCCT